>JALYMD010000300.1 GCA_030773875.1 Chloroflexota bacterium
GCCAAGATCATCCATGCCGAAGGCGAGTTCCAGGCCAGCCAGCAACTGGCCGAGGCCGCCGAGGTCATCGACCAGAACCCGGTCACCATCCAGCTCCGCTACCTGCAAACGTTGACCGAGATCGGCGTCGAGAAGAACACGACCGTCGTCTTCCCGCTTCCGATCGACCTGTTGGGCAACATGTTGGGCGCCAATGCGACCGGCGACGGCCGCGGGGGGCGACCATCCGCTCCAGCAGCCGCACGAGAGGTCGCTCGCGCTCCCCTCACCGCTGCCGCGGTGTCAGTTCCGCCGCCCCCAGCAGAGCGAGCCACCGGCGACGACTAGCGCTCCTCGACACGGTCGAAGGCGGAGCAGTCCATTCAGCAGGGCTGCTCCGCCTTCCTGCCTGGTGAATCACGGACCGGACGGTAGGAATGACAAAGTCTTTGCCGTTCTGCTCACCTTGAAGGCCTGCCAGGCCAGCCGCCACCGACGGGGCACCTTCCACCGACTGTCCACCGGTAGATGAAGCAAGGAGTTTTGCAAGTCCCAGGCTCTCGCATGCAGGGGAGAAGCGTTCAGAGCGGCGGGGTGCAGGGCGATGGCTATCCCCTGGTGATTGCTCCTCTCGCTGCTGATCCCGGTTGTCCTGACCATGGTGCTCAATCTGCTGAGCGCCCTGGTCTCATCCCACGTCCATGCTCCTAAGCAGGCAGCGGTCTCGCCTACACACGCTCCGCAAAGACGCTTGCGTCCGGTCCATCTGTGGTCGTACGCTTTGGTTACTCGACCGTTCCCTGAAGGTCGCCGGAGCCCCTGCCTCGCGAGCTGAGGTTCGCTGCGGGCGGGTTCTTGGAGAGGACGCGATGCCGTTTGAAGCGTGCGTCTGCAGGGTTCAGGGGTCGAGGGGATGTGGAGCCAACGTCAGTTCGGATTCAGCGCCGCCTCGTGAGGCGGAAACGGAGATCGGAATGTCGAAGATGAACGCTTGCCCTGGGGGGGTCACCCTTGATCGACCTAACCGAACCGTGCGGTCGATCACGTTGACTGCGCTCCTCCTCGCGCTACTCCTGGTGACGGGAACAATCACCAACGCGGCCAGCGTGGTCACGAGCCGCGAGGACCCCATTACCGGAGAGATGCACGCGGGCCCGCTCGGGCTCAACCCTCCCGCAGTGCGGAATCAGGGCGTCCTTCCGACCGCCATCCGAATCGCCAACGCCGAGGTGGACGCCGAGGTCGAGACCGTCGAGATTGTCGATGGCGTGATGCAGAACCCTACCGGCCCCTGGGTCGTCTCCTGGTACAAGCAGACCGCCAAGCCCGGTGAGAACGGCAACTCTGTTATGGCCGGCCACGTCGACTACTGGGATGTCGGCCCTGCCGTCTTCTACAACCTGAAGGATCTGAGCCAGGGCGATGAAATCCAGGTCATCGGCGAGGATGGCACCGCCTACACCTACGCCGTGGACTGGATGGAGACCTACATCGTCGCGGACCTCACCCCTGAGGACATCGACGAGATCGTCGGCCCGACGGACGCACCGGCTCTGACGCTGATCACCTGCGGGGGCGAGTTCGACTACGCCACCGGCGAGTACCTCTCCCGGATGGTGGTCCGTGCCACGCGCGTCGGCATGGAGCCGGGAACTGGCGTGGTCTCCAGCGAGGACCCTGCGGGTGCCGACGCCGCTTCGGCACCGGTCGTGGAGGGTGGCACCGCGGTCGTTGTCGAGACAGGCGTCAACCTGCGCGCCGCTCCTTCGACGACCTCCGAGGTTGTCACCGTGCTCGACGGCGGGGCGGAACTGACGGTTACCGGGCCGGCCGAGGAGGGTGACGGCATCGTCTGGCTGCCGGTTGAGGACGCCGAGGGCAACACCGGCTACGTGGCTCAAGACTTTCTCGAGAGCCAGGAATAGTCCCAAGCTGAGGGGCGAGCCATTAAGCGCTCGCCCCTCACCGTTTTCGCTCCCCTCATCCTACGTCGTGCCAACCGATCCAACCGGGATCCCACTACCTCCCCAATCGCCAGAGCCTCTATCGCTCCACCTGCTTGGTCCCGATTGGCGAGCTGATGGGCTGAAGAGCACCTGTGTCGTCTCTATCGAAGCAGGGAACCCCCTCGGTTGCCGCCCCCTGAGCCGCGCGGCACGGTGCTTGCCTCTCGGATGTGAGGAACCAGGCGAGCATCCACTTCCACGTCGCCGCGTTCAGCCCAAGGAGCAAGAAGGTGGAACCGATTAGAACCGACCGCTACCTCGTCGTCTGGGCTGAAGGCCCGCACCGACACCACCCATGGGCGGTGTCGCGGGCCGCGATCGCCACGATGGTCATGCTGGCGATCCTGGCCGCTACGGCAGGTGTATTGCTCGCGCTTACCCAGCACGGGGCCAGCGGCGTCGCCTGGGCCTGGGCCGCGTGGGTGCTGGCCTTCGCCTATCTCGTCGGGCGACTCATCACCGACATCCTGCGCGGCCCCGTCCGATGATGAGAGGGGCCCCCGGCTGCCCCGACCCATGCTCACTCGAATGCCCATGGGGATGCAGCAGGGAGAACATCTGCCCCGACTCTGCGCTCCTGGTTGAGCGACCACCATCCGAGCGCGTACCACACGCGGCAGAGAGGCTGCTCTATGAAGCGTGACCCAGCCGTCCACGGCCACGAATCCGTCAACCACGACGACCCCGCGGCCACAGGCCTCCTCCACGACCCGAGCGATCCCGCCACCGAAGTTCCCGGCACCGGCATCCTCGGTGACGAAACTCTCGTCCGCGACGCCGACGATGCGGGCACTCCCGGCATCGCCCCCGCCCCCGCCAGCGGCACCGGCAACGACGCGCGCCCCGGCCCAGGACGGGTGTCCGACGAGAGATAGGATGTCGCCTGAACCGGTTAGCCTAGCTGGCGTGCGGGTGGTTCCGGAAACTGTTGCCCTGACTCTCTCTAGCGTTCGTTCCACTCAGCGCTTGAGCGGCGCATCTGCTTTCAATCGAACCGTGGGCACTGAATTCCGCCCGCTCTCGTGTCAAGTCGATCTGTCTTGGCGACAGAAGGCGCGTCCTTCCGGCCGGCCGCCTGCTTCACGCTTCACCGGCAACGGCTCGGCATCACGGCTTGCACATGCTGCAGGATGAGAGTTCGCCCGGAACTTGACGGGCTCAGGCGTCGAGGTCCGATACCTTGTCAGAACACACTTTCATGAACTGACCGTGCGTCCAGGTCTTCGCGTTGGTCGCGAGGCGCGTGATCGATGGACATGCCACCCTGTGCAGGACGAGGTAACTCGCAATGGGACGCCGTTGGGCGTTCACCACGTAGCCTTCCGGATGACGTTCGAGCCACCACAGATAGCCGTCGTCGTTGTCTCGAAACTCAATCACCACATCCTCCCGATGCCTCTTGCTCGGCGATCGACCGTCCTCTGATCGTCTCGATGACCCGCTGCGACCAGTAGGTAACCACCAGCCACTTTCGCACGCTAGAATCCCGGCAGTGTCACACCCGAGCGCCGTCGGGTTCTCGCATAGGGAAGGAGCATTCGTGAAAATCACCCGCGCCACCACGTACATCGTCGGCAACCCGTGGAAGAACTGGCTGTTCGTACGGTTGGACACGGACCAGCCCGGTCTCTATGGTGTCGGGGAAGGGACGCTCAACGGCTTCGCCAAGACGGTCGAGGCCGCCGTCCACGAACTCGCCCCTCGCTACGAGGGGATGGACCCCTTCCAGATCGAGACCATCGTCCAGCGGATGACCCGCGACCTCTACTCCGAAGGCGGCCAGGTCCACATGAGCGCCGTCGCCGCCGTCGAGGTCGCCTGCTGGGACATCATCGGCAAGTCCGTCGGCCGCCCGATCTACGACCTGCTTGGCGGCCGCTACCACGAGAGCCTGCCCGTCTACGCCAACGGCTGGTACGCCGGCGACCGCCGCCCCGAAACCTTCGCCGAGCGCGCCCTGCAGGTGGTCGGGCGCGGCTACCGCGCCCTCAAGTTCGACCCCTTCGGCGCCGCCTACCGCACCATGGACCTGCCCGAGCGGCACCTCTCCCTCGCCATCGTCCGCGCTGTGCGGGAAGCGGTCGGCCCCGACGTCCAGCTCATGATCGAAGGGCACAGCCGCTTCAGCGTCTCGGAGGCGGTCTGGTTGGGCGAGCGTCTCGCCGAGTTCGAGCCGACCTGGTTCGAGGAGCCGACCCACCATCTCAAGATCGACGCTGTTGCCGAGGTGGCGCGCAAGATCACCGTTCCGGTCTCGACCGGCGAAAGCTTCTCCTCCATTCACCAGTTCGCCGAGCTGCTGGCTCACAACGCGGTCCACATTCTCCAGCCGGAACCCGGCAGCATGGGCGGCATCTGGCGCACCCGCCAGGTCTGCTCCATGGCCGACGCCCACTACGCGATGGTCGCCCCGCACAACGCCCAGGGGCCGATCTCGACCGCGACCTGCGTCCAGATCGGCGCCTGCACGCCGAACCTGCTGGTCCAGGAACTCTTCGACGAGTTCAACGTCCCCTGGGAGAAGGATCTGGTGGACCACCCGGCCGAGCTTGTCGACGGCCGCCTGCCCGTTTCTGATCGCCCCGGCCTCGGCGTGGAGTTGAACTGGGCGGAAATCGAGAAGCACCCCTACGAGGTCTCCAATTTCCTGCCCCTCTTCGCCCCCGGCTGGGAGCGTCGCGAAGGCGCCCGCACCCCGCCCCCGGAGAACATCGCCGCGGCCCCGGCGGCCGACCAGGACGCCGTACCGGCCGGGGTTAGCGCGGAATAACCGGCGGGCGCGGGCCGCGTCGGTGTCCCAATACCCGTGTCGATCCCTGGTAGGGACGCACCGCTGTGCGCCCTCTCCCCGAACGTCCTTCTCGCCGCCCGCCGCGGGCCCACCGTCCAACCGGCACCACTCAGTGCCCGCCGTTCGCCGTCCCGACGCACCGCCGGAGGCCTCATGCCCAACCCCGCCCCGCTCTCCGGCTGCATCCCCATCCTCTGCACCCCCTTCCACGAGGACGGTTCGCTGGATCTGCCGGGTCTGGCGCGGGAGATCGAGTACGTGCTCGGGGAGGGCGCCAGCGGCGTTGCCGCTCTCGCCATCGCGAGCGAGGGATACAAGTTGACCGAGGCCGAGCGGGACGCCGTCGCCGAGGCCGTGGTCGCCACGGTGGCCGGGCGGGTCCCGGTCGTCATCTCTGCCGACGGAGCGGGCACCGAACCGGCGCTGGACCGGGCCCGTCGCGCGGTGGCGTGTGGCGCCGACGCCCTGATGGTCCTCCCACCCTCCTTCGTCAAGCCAGGTGCACCCGACCTTGCCGACTACTACACGGCCATCGCCACGGCCGTGGACGTCCCCCTGATCGTCCAGGACGCGCCCCAGCTCACCGGCGTCGCGATGACACCGGCACTCTGGGCAGACCTAGCGGAACGCACCTCGACGCTACGTTACGTGAAGGTGGAAGGCACCCCCCAAGGCGAGGTCATCTCCGCAGCGGTCGCGGCCGGCGGCGGGCGGCTAGCGGTCTTCTGCGGCTGGGGCGGGCTCTCGATCCTGGATGCCCTGGAGCGGGGCGCCGCCGGCAGCATGCCCGCGCCCAACTTCACCCGCCTCTTTGCCGAGGTGCAGGATCGCTACGCACGCGGAGACCACGACGTTGCCGCGGCGTTCTTCGCGGCGGAGTTGCCCTTCCTGCTCTGGACGATGCAGTCGGTGGACCATTCGGTGGCCGCCGCTAAAGAGGAGTTCCGACGGCGGGGCATCTTCGCCTCCGCCCACCAGCGCCGCCCCGCCGCCCGTCTGGATGCCATCGCCCGCGGCCAACTCGCCCGCTTCCTGGACCGGCGTCTGCGGACTCCCTAACCTCCTCTTGCAACTGGGCCAACTGCTATCCTCGGGCACCGTTGAAGACGGGGCTGGCGCCCAGAGCCGCTGTCCGCTCTCGCCCAGTAGGCGCCCGGGTATCTCTCTGCCGCTTACTCCCAACGCCATGAAACATTGGATGCCTCGCTCGCCTAGTATTGGGCTAATTGGATGTTCTCAGGCCCGCCATTGTTGGCCTATACTCGACTTGGCTTCGCATGAGCTGAGGATTCTTGGCTCGATTGGATGGAACGCTTGGTATTGGAGGGAATGATGGAAGTCTCGACCTGGACGACGAAGGCGGGCCTGGCCCGGATGCTCAAGGGCGGCGTCATCATGGACGTCGTGACCCCTGAGCAAGCGCAGATCGCCGAGGAGGCAGGCGCCACCGCGGTGATGGCGCTGGAGCGCGTCCCCTCGGACATCCGCGCTCAGGGCGGGGTCGCTCGGATGAGCGATCCGGATCTGATTCTCGGCATCAAGGAGGCGGTCACCATCCCGGTGATGGCCAAGGCCCGCATCGGCCACTTCGTCGAGGCCCAGGTGCTGGAGGCGCTCGGCGTCGACTACGTCGACGAGAGCGAGGTCCTCACCCCGGCCGACGACCGCTACCACATTAACAAGCACGACTTCCGCGTTCCCTTCGTCTGCGGTGCGCGGGACCTCGGCGAGGCGCTGCGCCGGATCGGCGAGGGCGCGGCGATGATCCGCTCCAAGGGTGAGGCCGGCTCTGGCAACATTGTCGAGGCGGTACGCCACCTGCGGGAGATCACCGATGGCATCCGCCGCCTGCGGAGCCTGCCACGGGAGGAACTGATGACCGCCGCCAAGGAGTTGGGCGCTCCCTACGAGACGGTGGTGCGGGTCGCCGAGACGGGCGAGCTGCCGGTCGTCCTCTTCTGCGCGGGCGGCATCGCCACCCCGGCCGACGCTGCTCTGGTGATGCAGCTTGGCGCGGAGGGTGTCTTTGTCGGCTCGGGCATCTTCAAGTCCAACGATCCCGCCGCCCGAGCCCGCGCGATCGTCGAGGCCACCACCCACTACCGCGACGCCTCCCTGGTTGCGGAGGTCAGCCGTGGCCTGGGTGAGCCGATGCGCGGCCTGGACCTCACCGCGATCCCGGCCCGTGAGATGCTCGCTACCCGAGGCTGGTAGGCGGGCGGAGTCGGGCGGATCGTAGCCACTGCCGCTGGGAGGGCACCCGGCCCTCTCAGCGGCGGCGGTGATGCATTGCCCGTGCTTCCCACCCCCCACCTTTCGGTCGCCGTCGACGGTCGATTGCGGCCCCGTTCCTGGTCCTTTTCTTCCTCACAATCTCCCCCCTGCTGGAGCCCTTGCCTGTGACCACCCCTGCGTCCCTTGAGGAGCCTACTGCGCTTCCCCCAACCGAGCATCCTGCGATCGCCGGCTCCTCGTCCCCGCCCCCCGTCATCGGCGTCCTCGCCTTGCAGGGCGCCTTCGCAGAGCACGTGCGCGCGCTCGACCGCCTTGGCGTCATCAGCCGGGAGGTCCGCCTCCCCGCCGATCTAGACGGGCTCGACGGCCTGATCGTGCCCGGCGGCGAGAGCACGTCCATCGGCAAGCTCTTGGGACGGACCGGCCTGCTGGACGCGATCCGGCAGCAGGCGACGGCCGACGCGCTGCCAGTCTGGGGAACCTGCGCCGGGTTGATCGTGCTCGCCACCGACATAGGCAACTCTGGCAGCCGGGTCGGGCAGCCTCAGCCACTGCTGGGCCTGATGGACCTGCGGGTCCGCCGCAACGCCTTCGGCTCCCAGCTCGACTCGTTCGAGACAGACCTCGCCGCCCCGGCCGTTGCCGACCGCCCGCTGCCGGCGGTCTTCATCCGCGCCCCAGTCATCGAGGCGACGGGTGATGGAGTCGAGATATTGGCCCGGCTGCCGGATGGGCGACCCGTCGCTGCTCGTCAGGGACGGTTCCTCGCCACGGCGTTCCACCCCGAGCTCACCGACGACCTCGCCTTCCACCGCTACTTTGTCGAAGTGGTCGCCGCCGAAGCCGCCGAGCGCCGCTCCGCCTGACCGCAACAGGTCCCTACCGGTCTTCCAGAGGGAAGAGACCCGATTCGCCGCGTGTTTCTCGGCATCGGGACTGGACGGGTGCGGTATCTTTTGAGGGGCCAATCGCTGGTCCCATCAGAGCGATGGTTCGTTTGGTGGTGCAGGAAACCGGGGAAATCGCGACGCGGTGCCATCTGAGTGACACCAAGTGGCCGTTTGGTGCGTATACGTGGTGAAGGATCGGGGCGAAGTCGCCTCGTGCCGCGTTCGCCGTCCCGCCGAACCGGGCGAGCAGCGGTTTGGACAACAGGAACGGAGACAGAAACGATGAAGCCGCAAACAAGGATCACCACGACGCGTGCCAAAGGTGTCCCCGCCGACCACCTTCGACGACTGACGCTGGCACTTACGACGCTGCTCGCCGTGCTTGCGCTCTCGGTGACGGTCGCCGCCAAGGCGCCGATCACCTCGACCCAGGTAGGAGAGATGCCGACCACCGGCGGGATGCGGCCTGGCCCCGTCGGCCTCAACCCGCCCACCGCCACCTTCAGCCGCGGCGTCCTCCCTTCGGCGATCCGGATCGACAAGGCCCAGGTGGACGCCGAGGTCGAGACGGTCGAGATCGTCGATGGAGTGATGCAGAACCCGACCGGCCCCTGGGTCGTCTCCTGGTACAAGGAAACCGCCCGCTTGGGCGAGGACGACAACACGGTCATGGCCGGCCACGTCGACTACTGGGATGTCGGGCCCGCCGTCTTCTTCAACCTGAAGGATCTGGCCCAGGGCGATCAGATCCAGGTCACCGGCGAGGACGGCTCCGTCTACGCCTATCAGGTGGAATGGATCAAGACCTACACCGTCGCCGAGTTGACGCCCGAGCGCATCCAGGAAATCGTCGGCCCGACGGATGACCCGGCTCTGACGCTGATCACCTGCGGGGGCGAGTTCGACTACGCGACCGGCGAGTACCTCTCCCGGATGGTGGTCCGCGCCAACCGCGTTGGCTAGGGTGTGTCTTCAAAGGCGTGGTAACGTTGGGAGATGAGCCGAGACCGAGAACTGACCGACGAGCAGTGGGCGGCGCTGGCTGACCTGCGGGTGCGCTGTATGGTCTGTGGCGCCGTTGCCCCCGGCGACCGCCCGGTGAGCATCTGCAGCGCCTGTGGCGGTCTGCTGGACGTGGACCTCGCGCTGGACCAGCCGGTCCACCCGGACTCCCTCGGTCGGGATCTGCCGCCCGCGCTGCGCGCCTCCGGCGTCTGGCGCTACCGCCCCCTCTTGCCCGCCATCCCCGATGCCGCCATCGTCAGCCGCGCCGAAGGCAACACCCCCCTCTACTGGGACGACCGCCTCGCCGCCTACGCCGGCCTCGGGGCGGGCAGCTTCGGGCTCAAGCACGAGGGCCACAACCCGACCGGTTCCTTTAAAGACCGCGGCATGACCGTCGGCGTCAGCCACGCTAAGGCGGTCGGTGCCCGCATCGTCGCCTGCGCCAGCACCGGCAACACCTCCGCCTCCCTGGCATCCTACGCAGCCGCGGCCGGCATGCCGGCGCTGGTCCTGATCCCCGAAGGCAAGATCAGCGGCGGCAAGCTCAGCCAGACCATCGCCTACGGCGCCCGGGTCGTCCAGGTCGCCGGTGACTTCGACCAGGCCCTCGCCCTCCTGCGCGCCCTCACCGACGCCTACGACGTCTACCTCTCCAACTCCGTCAACCCCTTCCGCCTGGAGGGCCAGAAGACCATCGTCTTCGAGATGATGGAGCAGCTCGGCTGGCAGGTGCCGGACGTGATCGCCCTGCCCGGCGGCAACCTCGGTAACACCGGCGCCTTCGGCAAGGCCCTCGCCGAGCTCCATCAGGTTGGCCTGATCGACCGTCTCCCGCAACTGGCGACCATCCAGGCCGCCGGGGCTGGTCCCTTCGCCGCCTACCACGCCGGCGGGTTCAAGACCTTCGCCCCCGTTACCGCCGAGACGGTGGCGACCGCGATCAAGATCGGCAACCCTGCCAGCACCCCCCGCGCCCGCCGCGCCATCGAGCTGACCCAGGGACTCGTCACCGTCGTCACCGACGACGAGATCCTGGACGCTAAGGCCGCCATCGACCGGGCCGGGATTGGCTGCGAGCCCGCCTCCGCCGCCTCTCTCGCCGGCACCCGCCGCCTGGTCGCGAGCGGCCAGATCTCGCCGGAGGCCACCGTGGTCGGGGTCCTCACCGGTCACGTCCTCAAGGACGCCGAGGCGGTCACCGCCTACCACCTCCACGACCATGACGGCGCCCCGCGGCACGGCGCCAACCGGCCCATCAGCGTGCCGGCGGAGTTGAGCGCTCTGGAGCGGGTCCTGGCCGATGCGCTTCACAGTTAGGGCCCCCGGCTCCTCCGCCAACCTCGGCCCCGGCTTCGACGCACTCGGCCTCGCCCTCGACCTCTGGAACGAGCTGACGGTCGACACCGACGGTCCGCCGGGCGCCGTGACCCTGGAAGGTCGCGACGCCGATCTCCTAACCGGGCGCGAAAACCTCTCTCTGAAAGCGATGCGCACCCTTGCCGCAGCCCATGGCCGGGATCTGCCGCCCTTCGCCCTCACCTCCCGCACGGAGGTCCCGGTCGCCCGCGGCCTCGGCAGCTCCGCTGCCGCACTCGTCGCTGGGCTGCTCGCCGCCGACCGCCTCCTTGGCCTGAACCTGCCCGACGTGGAGTTGTACGGCCACGCCTGGCGGATGGAGGGCCACGGCGACAACGTCGGCGCCGCCTTCTACGG
>JALYMD010000301.1 GCA_030773875.1 Chloroflexota bacterium
GCTGGGGGAGCGGTGCCGGGTCCTGGAGCGGGAGCGCGTTCGGGTCAAGGCCCATACCCGCTTCCACTGGTGGCCCCAGGAACGCCACCCCAGGAACCTCTCGTGATCATCCGGAGGACGTATTAGATGTCCGGCTTTGCCTGTGCTGCCGCGTCCGCCATCGGCCGCCCGGGATGTCTTGCTCGCCAGTCGTCGACGATCTGGTGGAGTCGTGGAATGATCTCTTCCAGCTCGATCGGGGCGGTCAAGATAGCGTCCGCGCCGGCCTCGCTGGCGCCCAACGGGTCAGCGCCTGCGGGTTCATCCGTCACCAGAAGGATCGGTACGTCTGTCCTGGCAGCTTGCGCGCCGCGGTTTGAGCGGCCCCGAAGACGCCGCACCAGTTCCAGGGCACCCATCCCGCCAAGATGCGCATCGACCAACACGAGGTCGAAGGACCGGAGGCGGAAGACCTCAAGGGTCTGGAGGGCGCTGGCGACGCTGCTGGTCCAAAAGCCCCCATACATGAGGCCTTCCGCCAGGAACTCCTTCAAGCCTCGGTCGTCGGTGACCACAAGCGCATGGGGACGGGCTGCGACGGTGGCTCGCTCCCGTGGTGGTACGGTCACTGGTTGGGCTCTCGCTGTCGGGTTTTGGTGTCCCTGTGCTGCGCTGGAACCACACTCATGATTGCAACGTGGATGCGTACAGGGCGTTGAAGAGGAGGCGGTAGGTGCCGCGGGCCTGCGCTCGGAACTGTGGGCGCAGGCCAATGAGGATGACGCGTCCCCGCCCGACGGCAACGTCCACCACCGCAGCTCGGCCTGAAATCCGCTCGGCTCCCCGAATCCAACCAGATAGCAATTGATTGGACAGCGGGTAACGAGCCACGACGCGGGTGTCGACGCCGGTGGTGTCTCGGATATCGAATGCGGGTGACGAGACGAACATCGCCGCTGCCTCCCGTTCAAACCCCCAGCCGACGGGGTGCAGCGGATCGATCAAGATCCGGAGCAGCGATCCCGGGGAGTAAAACTCCTCGTGCCGAACCCCGTCCAGGACGTTTGTGACCGGCAGGTAGAGGTGGCGGATGGCCACGTCGGAGGCCGCGTCCAGCGTGATCAACGTGCCACCGTCTTCCACGAACCGCCGTAGGTTGGCGGCACCGTGGTCGCCGATGCCGCCGGCGTACTCCGGTGGATACTCCGTCGGACTGTTCCCCTCTAAAATCTGTTTCGCGCCCTCCTGGGGAAGAACAATCGCGTCAAATCGCGAGCGAAGGTTTCTCTGCCGGATGTCCCGGTCGCGCAGCACCGTGTGAGGGAACCGATACTCTTCAAGCACGTAACGCGTCCACCCGGCGTCGATCGCGTGGGGACGCCAAGAGTGGTAGACGGCGATGCGCGGGCGCGGGAGCCGCTGGACCTCCACATTGCTAGGAAGGCTGGCAGCGTAGCCGCGACAGCCAATGTTCCGAGCGACTTGATCAACGAGCCCCGGCCTCACTCCGGTGACGACAAACGCACCTGGATCGAGGGTGTGATCGCCGACGGTGACCGCCATCGTCGCGCGTCCGACGTGTACGCCAGCACCAAGCAACTCGTTCACGAGGCGTACGCCGGCGTTGGTTTCGGACCCAATGACGATTGCCGACGCCCGCCCGTCGACCTCAACTACGCCACCCTCGGGCAGGGGAACTGCTGAAATGCGCCGCAAAGCCGCTACGAACGGTGCCCCGACACGAACCGCGCTCACGCCCATCTGAAGCGGGAGGGTGTGGGCAGTGATGTCGTACGGAGGCTTTGGAGGCCCTCCCGGGTACAGCTGGAGATCCGGATAGCGCTGTGCCTCCAAGAGCGTCTTGGCAAAGCCTCCGAACGGCTGACCCATGCGAACCACGAACGAGCCTTTTGGGAAGTCCACGCCATCGGCCGTGAATCCCTGCTCTGCCTGCTCAACCTCAACCGCCCCTGCTTGGAGGATACGAAGCATCTCCACGGCGGTTCCTGGATCTCGCTGCATGGGAGCTGGGGGGACGACGTACGCGTACGGTGTCGCTCGACCAAGACTTCGCGCCTGGACGCGTGCGAAGTTGCGCACCCATCGGTCGCGATATCTGGCAGCATGGTCGAGCACAGTCCAGGAGGTAATCCGGTTGTAGTCGACGATATCCCGTAGGGTCCACGCGCCGCCGGGCCACGGCAACGGGTGGTTCTGTGTGCTGAGTCGCGGCTCGAACCCTCGGGTCTCGGCCAACTGGTCAGCTGTGAGACTGATCGGGGTCGCGATGCGTACGCTTGCCGCTTCCGAGAGGATCCTGACCCCCCCATGGTAGAGCTGGTAGGCACGGGAGGGGGAGTAGGCATCAAAGATGATGGTGGTAGCGACCCCAGTCTTTCCCTCGGCCGTCAACTCCGCGGCGATCGTGGCGCCCATCTGGTTAATCTCAGCCTGGAGGAGTGGGTCAACGTTGGGGTCGTAGGGATCCACAAAGGGCGGCACCACGTAGCGAGGCCCGTTGGGTTGCATCTGGTGCAGGTCATAGACGATGTGAGGCCACCAGGAGTTGTGGATACGCTCCACCACGAGACGCGTTTCCGGCAGGGCCTGCATGAACCAGTCGCGGTTGTTGTCGTGCCCCGCGAATCGATGATAGAGCTGCGGCGGCGGAGTGCCCTCGTAGGGTGTGCCCAACATCCGCTCGTACCAGTCCGCAACCAACTCCATGCCGTAGGGATTCAACGACGGCACCAGGAGCAGGACGACCTCGGAGAGAATCCGACGCGTCTCCGGGTCCTCGCCCGTAACCAGCCGGTAAACGAGGTCCGGAGTCATCTGAACCCCACCGACCTCCGTCGCATGGATCGAGCACGTGATGAGACAGACGCAGCGCCCGTCCTGAAGCAGTCGCTGCCGGTCAGCCGCGTCCAGGATCTTGCGCGGGTCGGCGAGCCTGGCCTGAACGTCTCGCAGGTCCCCCTGCCGGCGGAGGTTTTCCGGATCTGAGATGGTGAGAAGGACGAGCGGCTGACCATCGATGACGCCCAGTTCCTCGTATCGAAGCCGGTCGGAGGCTGCGGCCAGCGCCTGGAAGTACCGGAGCATGGAAGGCCAGCGGACCAGCCGCCGGTCCGTGCCCATGGGAAATCCGAAATATTCCTCCGGCGTCTCGATCGCCGGCCGGTCTACGGCGCGGGTGGCCACGGCGACGGTGCCTCTTTGTTTGTGTTTGTCATCGTCGCGTCACGGGAGCGAAGGGCGCAGAGCCTGAATGGCATGTCAAGGTCCGCATCGCTACGAGGGACGAGACGGCGGCTGGTCATCTTTCGCGTGGGCCGTGTAGGGCTCCTCAGAGCTGATGGTTCCCGTGTCCTCACTGCGGGTGTCTGTCTCTCGTGGCACGGATGGCCGGTCGGTCGATGCGGACGACCCAAGCAAGCGGTTCAAGCGGGCGAAGGATTGCTCGATGGATCGTTCCTCGGTGGCCTGGGTGTACGTCTGGTTCGCGATGACACCGAGGTCTTGTCCCGGCAGCTCGTAGACGGCTTCCCGGACGACGGTCGTCCCTCCGCCCAATGAGGGATCCAGGATGAAACTCTCTTGCACGATCTCCCCTGCCGACCCCGTGCAAGTGAACGCGAACACCGACGGCACCTCCGCTGCAATCACCCGGCAGGAGAGATGGATGCCCCGATTGGCGATCGTTCGATCGATTTCAAACGTCGGCGCACCGTCTCGATCAGCCTCAAGTGGGGACGCTGCGTCGTAGGTGGTGTCCCACTCTTTGAGCCGCGCCGGGTCGGCGATGAGGTCGTAGACCATCTCCTGGGGCGCGTCGATCGCCCCGCTCATCTTGGCCTTGGTCACGAATCTGCTCCTGGGTGCCGTGCCGGGTTGCCGGATGCCTGCCGCGATTGTGGTGTGGCGAAAGCGTCTTTGGTCATGCCGAGAGTTGGGCGATCACCGCCTCGGTGACGTGGGTCGTGGAGGCGGATCCGCCAAGGTCGGCAGTGGCGGCGTGCCGGTCTGCCGAGACTGCTTCGACGGCCGCCATGATCCGAGCCGCCGCCGCCGGTTGCCCCAGATGCTCCAGCATCATTGCTCCCGCCCAGATAGCCCCGATCGGGTTCGCGATGCCTTTCCCGGCGATGTCGGGCGCAGAACCGTGCACCGGCTCAAACATCGAGGGGAACCGGTGATCCGGGTCGAGGTTGGCGCTTGGAGCCAGCCCCAAACTCCCCATGATGGCTCCCCCAAGATCTGTCAGGATGTCGGCGAAGAGATTGCTTGCAACGACAACATCGAATCGCTCCGGGGCCCGCACCATAAGCGCGGCGGCGGCATCGACCAGCAGCGAGGCGGTTTCCACATCCGGATAGTCCTGCTTCACCAGGTCAAACACATCGTCCCACATGGTCATCGAGAACTGCTGAGCGTTGGACTTGGTGACACTGGTGAGGTGCTTGCGCCGGGTCCGGGCTAACTCAAAGGAGTAGCGCATCACCCGCTCCACATTGAAGCGGCTAAACACCGAGGTCTCAAGGGCGACCTCGTACTGCGTGCCGCGATGGACCCTGCCGCCGACGCCGGCGTACTCCCCCTCAGTGTTCTCCCGCACGCAGACGAAATTAATCTCAGCCGGACCCTTCGCCCGAAGCGGACCAGTTACGCCGGGCAACAGTCGGACGGGCCGCACGTTGACGTACTGGTCGAACGCTTTCCGAATGGGCAGCAGCAGGCCCCAAAGCGTGACGTGGTCGGGCAGAGAAGGGTCACCGACGGCTCCAAGGTAAATGGCGTCATACGTGCGAAGTTGATCGACTCCGTCCGTCGGCATCATGGAGCCCAGGCGGTGATATCGGTCCGTCCCCCAGTCCAGGTGGTCCCAAACGAGGCGGAAGTCAGTCCCAGCGGCCGCTTCCAACACCGCGGTGCCGGCCGGTAGCACCTCCAGCCCGATCCCGTCGCCGGCGATCGTGGCGATGCGATACCCCTGTGGCTGTCCGGCTTCTGCTACCGCCTGATGGCCCCCGTCGCCCACGTTCCCTCCGTCCTTGTGCTTCCCGCAGCGGGTTGGACCACTGGGCGCCTATCCTACACGCTCGCGGGCGGGAGGGCATGCAGGATCTCCAGGTCTATCCCGCAACATCCGCCAGACTCGGGGTTTGGCAGTTGGCCGGCGCCCACCGGCAGCCGTCATTGAGCAGCGACTGCAGGTGGCGGACACTTGAGGGCGGTGCCGACCGGTCGACATCGTCATCATGGACGTCTCAGGTGAGGCCGGTCCTCTCGTTATGAGACCGAGCAGCGAGGCGCCCGTCGCGTCTAGAGGAGCGACTGGGACAAGCATGGAACGTGGATCTGAACGCTGATGCTTGTAGACGTGCTGGATGATGAGACCCTCCGCCTGCTCCACCACTACCTCAGCGTGTTGTCCCTGCCGACGGATCGCCTCCGCGTCACGACGTGCCGCCGCACCTTCGGTGACTGGCTCAAGCGGCCGATCTCTTCCTCCCTCGGCGGGGCGTACGCCTACCGGCCCCGGTCCGATGAGCATTTGGTGCTCATCAATCTGGACCGGATCGATCGCTCACAGCCCAGAGCGCTGGAGATCGTGGTGGCCG
>JALYMD010000302.1 GCA_030773875.1 Chloroflexota bacterium
AGTGCCAGGAGCGCCACAAGTTTGACCCTGGCATCGAGGCGATGGATTAGGCTCCTACCCGGGACGTAGACATCGAAGGTGACGCTCATGGCCCCGACATCACTCGCCGCGAGTGACGCGCGTGCCAAAGGGCCGCGTACAGATCGCAGAATTCTTGAGGGTCGAGAACATCGGGACGCATCCCATGTGGGGCAAGCGCCTGGGCCAATTCGGTGACGGGCGGCAGGGCTAGGCTGTTTCCTGTTAGGAAGGAAAGATCGGTCATCACCGCCCGAGTCGGTCCGTTGGCGACCACATGACCGCCTCGCAGTATCACCACCCGATCGGCAGTTGCAGCAACCAGGCCCATGTCATGGCTGATGAGGAGCACTGCACCCCCGTCAGCAACCTGCTGCCGGAGGACCGTCAGCAACCGGTCTGCGGCCCAGGCATCGAGACCAACCGTCGGCTCATCCAAGACCAGCACCTCCGGAGCCAGCGCCAGGACCCCGGCTAGGGCAACGAGTCGCCGCGTGGACCTGCTGAGTAGGAATGGATGATGCCCGGCGACGTCGGACAACCCGAGCCGCTCGATCGACATCCCAACGCGTCGCTCGATCTCTGCAGCGTCGTGTCCCAGATTGCGGGGCCCGAAGCCGATGTCCTCAGCGACCGTTGCCGCAAAGAGTTGGTCATCCGGGTTTTGGAACGCATAGCCGACGTGCCGCGCCAGCCGGTGAACCGGCATCTCCCGAGTGTCCAAGCCGTGGATGAGGACCTGGCCGGCGTAGGGCTTGAGCAGCCCGTTCAGGTGCCGCGCGAGCGTAGTTTTGCCTGATCCGTTATGGCCAAGCAGGGCGATCAATTCCCCATGCCTAATCTCCAAGTCGACCTCAGAGATCGCCTGCCTGTCGACATCTCCGCCGTAGCGGTACGACACCGACCGGACCTGGATGATCGGCTCGCGGTGCTCGGGTGTCACCTGCCGGGTCAGGAAGCAGGGTCCCCGAGAGCAAGGGAACTCTTCCTAAGTGCATCGGTAAGGGATTGGACTGCCGTTGGGTGGTCGAGAAACGTGAAGTTCGTCTCCAGCATGGCGTTGAGTTGCTCTGCTACGTTCGCCAGTGGCGGTGGAGTGAGGCCAAGCCTGCGCAGCTCCGCACCATGCGCGAAGACCTCCCGCGGCGTTCCCCGTCGGACGACGCGCCCCACATTCAGGATCAGGAGTTCGTCAGTGAGCGCGGCCAGCAGATCGGGGTCTTGGGTCATCAGGATGATGGTAGTGCGTTTCTCCGTGACGAGGGTGCGGAGCACGTCGGAGACCGCGGCTGAGCCTTGGGGGTCAAGGGCCGCAGTCGGTTCATCCAGCACGAGGATCGCCGGCTGCATGGCCAGGGCGGCGGCAATGGCGACCCGCTGCTTCTCCCCACCGGAGAGTTGCGACGAACGTCGAGATCGGTAGGCGGCCATGCCAACCCGGTCCAGCGCCGTTTCGATGCGCTGCTCAATCTCCGCCGGCGGCACGCCGAGGTTTTCCGGACCGAACGCCACCTCGTCTTCCACGGAGCGTCCAATCAGGCTGGCATCGGGGTCTTGAAGAACCAAGGCAACGCGGGATGCAAGTTCGGCGATCGGATGAGTTCTTGTGCTCCAGCCCCCGATCATGACTTCACCACGGATCGTGCCGCCGGTCGCTTGAGGCACGATGCCGTTGAGGGCCAGGCAGAGCGTGGATTTGCCCGAACTGCCCGTACCGTAGATTCCGATCGTCTGCCCCGGCTCGGCGTGAAAGGAGATCCCATCAAGAGCCTGAACCGGTGCAAGACCCGGACGCCAAGGAGGATAGCGAAACGCGAGATCGCGAACGATGACCGTGCCCGGGGCGATCATTGTCTGCCCCTCACGCCTCATTCTGACGGCCCTCGTCAAATCGTCACCGGCCATTCGCTGCCCAACGGCCGCCGGCAGACGCCGCCGGGCCAATCATCCAGCAATCTTAGCGTAGCACTGGGCGATAAGAGGCTCCATCACTGAGACCTTGTGGTTGTGGCCCTTACTGGGATTGAGGACGTTGGAAACGAGCCGGGATGAGCCGCCGCTACCCAAGAGGACCTTCTGGCTCAGGTGGGCTTGATGCAGCCTTTTCCCGTCCGCTGGGGCCAGACGATGCGCGCTTGACGGCCTCGAAATAGGCCGATGCTATATCCTCCTCTGCCCCTTCAGTTGAAGTCTTAGATGCTAGACTTCGCGTCCGGGCGCCTCCAGCGTTGCTCCGTTGCTCGGATCGCAGTCGTCTCCTGACGTTAGCGCTCCTGATGTCAGGTTGTCTCGACTTCCCCGGCGACATGACACGGCTGAGGATGAATACATGGCCGCTCCCAAACACGCATTGTCCGACTCTTACCTTGCCGATCCCGCTCTCGTTCAGGCGTGCATCGACGGCGACGAGGGTGCGTGGGACGAGTTTATCGCCCGGTACGGGTGGCTGGTGTACTCCATTCCGCTGCGAAGCGGTTTTTCTCGGGATGATGCGGACGATATCTTCCAGAACGTTTGCGCCATCGTCCTCCGCGACCTGCACACTCTGCGCGACCAGGCGCGCCTCTCGTCCTGGCTCATCACCACAACCCACCGAGAATGCTGGCGCCTGCGAAAACGGACCACGATTCACGCTACGTTGGACGAAACCCTCGTCGATGCGAGTACCCCATCGCCCGAGGATGTCCTACGATGGGAGCGCGAGCAGGTTCGCGACGCGATTTGGCGCCTCAATGACCGCTGTCGTGCGCTCCTGACGGCTCTCTTCCTCGATCCCGACGAACCGACCTACGACGAGGTCGCTGAGCGGCTTGGCGTCCCGCTTGGGAGCATTGGTCCCACCCGTGCCCGATGCTTCAAGAAGCTTGAGGCGGTGCTGCTGGAGATGGGGTTCGAGCCGGATCGGTGAGGAGCGGTCGGAGGTAGTCCAAGCAATTCGGGATCGGGTATACATTTCATGTATTTTTTCGGTTTGATTCTTTCTCTGCTCCGTTGCACAACAAGGAGCAAGCATGAGCAGCCATCCGGTTCCCTACGAGCGGCTGATCGACTATGCCGCGGATGACCTGAGCGATCTGGAGGCTGCTGCGGTGGCGGCGCACGTCGCCACGTGCACGGACTGTGCGGCCACCGTCTCGCGCTATCGCGCGGTACGTCGCGTACTGAACTCTGCCGAAACGGTTGGGCCACCGCTTGCGGTCATCGCGCGGGCCCGCGCGCTCTTTCGGCATACGCAGCCTTCGGCTCGAGCCGGCCGGTTGCAAGGGCTGCTGCCGGTCGTGGCCCGGCTCGCCTTCGATAGTCAGAAGGGGCCTGTGCTCATTGGCGCGCGGGGCACCGGAGATCCTCGCCATATCCTGTTCGAGAGCGAGGTGGCGGATGTCGACCTCCAGATGGAGCCAGTGACCGAGCATGGGGAGACGGTTTGGCACATCCTTGGCC
>JALYMD010000303.1 GCA_030773875.1 Chloroflexota bacterium
GGTCTCGGCTCATCTCCCAACGTTACCACGCCTTTGAAGACACACCCTAGTCGTCGGCACCGTTCGGGCTCATCGTCAGTGGCAACCCGGCGCTAGACGAGTGGGAGGGTGCGTGTGTCGCCCCCGCTGTCTCTCCGTGCAGTGTGAGGTTCGTCAGGCCCAGCAAATTGCCCCAGTAGTCGCGCTCGTTCCGCCCGTTGCGCTCCGCCGGCTCGCTGCGCTCGGTCGGCTCCGGCCAACCCATGTAGGCCACAGGGGAAGGAGCAGGCGGGACGTATGGAGCGGCCTCCGGAGTCGGGGCCGGCTCCAAGTGAGCGAGCGTGGGCAGGCTGTCCAGCGTCGACAACGCCGCACTGGCGGAGGAGGCCTGCGGCCGCGGCAGGGTCGGCGCGGCCGGCATGGGCGCCGTTGGCGGGAAGTAGCTGGGCGTGGCCGCCTTGCTGCCGCCGCGACGTGGGAAGAGCCCCAGCCGCTTTTTCGGCTCCGGCAGTCCGGCGAGGTTGCGACCCATCTCGAGGATCGCTCGCCCGGACTTGGTCTTCGGCCCGGACATCGCTACCGGCGTCCCGATGGAGATCGACTTCGCCACCTCCCGGTCCTCCGGAATCTGGGCGTAGATCGGGTACTGCAGAACCTGTTCGATCTCCTCGATGCTGACCTCGGCCTTGCGCCGGCTGCGGTTGATGACGAGTTTGAGCTTGTCCTGGGTGTACCCCCACTCCTGCATCAGCGTCAGCGCCGCCTTCGTGCGGCGGATGCAGGGCACCTCCGGCACCACCACCAGCAGCACGATCGTCGCCAGGTCCAACGCGACCACCGTCGCCGGGTCGAACTGAGCGGCCGTGTCGACCACCACGTAGTCGTTCGTTGATGCTAGCGCCTCCAGCACCTGCCCGACCTGCTCGGGCGAGATCTGCTCGGCGCCTTCTGGCGTTGGGGGCGCAGCCAGGAGCCTCAGGCGGGAGGGGTGGTCCTCCAAATACCCGCTGATCAGCTGCGGGTCCATCCGGTCCACCTCTTTGGCCGCATCCTCGATCGTCTGCGACGGCACGATGTCGAGCATCACCGCCGCGTCGCCGAACTGCAGGTCCAGGTCCAGCATCGCGACGTGCTGCTTCGTCTCCTGCGCCAGCGACACCGCCATGTTGCTGGAGACGGTCGACTTGCCGATGCCGCCCTTGACGCCGAAGACCGTCACGATGGTGCCCAGCCGGGTCGGCGCCTCGCCCCTGGTCAGGGCGGTGCGGCGTGCTGTCTCGACCTCGTGGACGCTGACGATGGCCCGGCGAATCTCTTCGGCGGGGGACGAGGCGGGGAGATAATCCCGCACCGCGGCGACCATCGCCTTGCGCATCGCTTCCCGGTCGCCCAGGGAAGAGAGCCCAATCACCGGCCAGGTGCGTGCCCCGACCGCTAGGGACTCGACCGTGCGCAGCGCCCGCGCCACCGGCTCCTCAATCGAGACCAGGACCACGTCGACATCCAGGTGCTCGGCCCAGGTGAAGGCGGCCGCGCCGAGAATGCTTTCCCCAACGATCTCGACATCCTCAAACCGGAGTTGATCGATCAGGCGCTGGCGGACCTTCTCGTTGTCGTCGACGACCAGAACCTTGATGGGTGTGCCGCTCATTAGTCGTTCTCCCTGTTCCACGGGTCGAATCGCTCGCGGATCCGCTTCGCTACCAGTTCCGGGTCTCCCTCCGGGGTGGTCGGCTTGCCGTCTTCGGAGGCCGCCTCCGCTTCGATCGACCCTGCCGGAATCCAGCCTTCCTGCCCGTCGATTTCAACCTGGTACCAGCCGTTGCGAACGTCTTTCACCTGAAGTTCGGCGCCCTGGCTCACATCCCGCACCACCTCGCCGGCGGTGTTCGGGTCCTTCCGGAGCTGAGCTGTGGCGTCCTTGACCGCGAGGGCCGAAGAGGCCATTACCGTCACGTCCGACACCGCAACGCCGTCCTGGGTGACCATGCTCGGTTCCTGAATGACGCCGAGCCAGAATCGCGTGTTCGCTGTTGCCTCCGTGAGTTGCACCGAGCCCACCAGATCCATCGACTCGCCAGGCTTGAGGTCACGGCCCAGGCCCCATCGGTACGGGAACTGATTCGGGAAGGCGCCGGCCACGTTCAGACCGATCCGGTAGGTTCCCGGCTCTGGGAAGAAGCCCAGCGCGTCGTAGGCCATGCCTTCGGTGTAGGTGAACTCGGGCGGGGCGTCCTTGCCGGAGCGGATGTCGTGGTCGGAAACGTTCTTCACGGTGATCCGGAACTCCAACATCTCGCCCGAGTTGAGGAGCCGCTTGGTGAACTCGGCGTCCGTGATGATCAGGTCGTGCGGCAGCATGTCGTAGTTGATGTTGCCGAGGAACGGGCCGATCGGGATGGTGCCGAGCTGGGTCGGCAGGAGTTCCACGGTCGACGTGTCGCCCGGGGCACGCACGATGAGCCGGAGCCCCGCGTCCCGTGTCGGTTTCTTGTCGTACGAGGCCTGGGTCGCGTGGAGAATGCGCTGCGCTTCCTCCGGAGTGACAGCGAGGGTCACGCTCTTCTGGGAGGGACGGGCCTGGGGGCCCTTGGAATCCTCAGTCTCCTCCCCGTCGGTCCCGTCCTCACTGCCTGGGGTGGGAACTGCCGTCGGGACTGCGGCATCCTGCACGCCGAGCTGATCGGGCGTGAGAGCCTGCGAGACGGCTAGGACCTCCGCGTTCTGGACGATAAAGGTGGAGAACTCCTCCTCCCACTCTTCCTCATCTGCGGTCCCTGACCCCTGATCGTCCTGACTGCCGTTGTCCGAGTCGGAGTCCTCATCCTCGGAGCCCTCATCCTCGGAATCCTCGTCCTCGGGCGCGGAAACACCTACGACCTCGCCATTGACCACCTTCACCCTGACCTTGTAGTAGGCGAGCACGTCGACATGGTCACCCGGCTGGACTAGGCCGCCGACGGCCCGGACCTCGTCCGAGCTGAGGGAGATGGCGCGCTTCCCAGGAGGTAGGTCCGGCAGAAAATTCTCGCTGGGCAGAGGCTGCGCTTCCAGGCGGGAGTTCAGAATCTGCTCGCCCCGCATAAGGGGGATCGAGGTGGTCTTGCCGACCGCATCCTCCGGCTTGGTGAGCGCCCGCTCGTTTTTGGCCTCCAGGGGGACCTGCTTGACCTCAACCATCTCCTCCGTCAGCACGGTGGAGGCAGCGAGGTCCTGCTTGACGACGAGCACCCCGGTCGTCGGCACCTGGGTCGGGGCCGGCAGGGACGCGGCCGGCGTCGCCTCCTTGTTCGTTGACCCCATGACCAGGTACGCGGCAACGGCGGCCGCGGCGGCGACGATCATCGCCAGTAACATGGTGCGGTTGCTGCCCGATCTCTTCACGACCCTACCCCTTCGATCCTGTCTGCCCGGGCCGTTCTCGCCGCGGGGCTGCTACGGGAAGC
>JALYMD010000304.1 GCA_030773875.1 Chloroflexota bacterium
CCGGGTTCACCAGCGGCTACGGAGGGCCAGGCAGCAAGACGATCATCCCCTCAAGGGCGACCTGCAAGATTGACATGCGTTTGGTGCCGGACCAGACGCCGGACGAGGTTTGGGAGAAGGTGGCGGCGCACCTCGCAAGACACGCCCCTGGCGTCGAGGTGGTCCGGCTGAATGGCGGGATGATCCCCTCGTACACGCCCGTGGAGCACCCGATGGCCGATGTGGTCCGCGCGGCGGTGGAGCAAGGGTTCGGCCACCGCCCGATCGACGTGCCGCTCGCGGGGGGGAGCCTGCCGGACGCGGTCTGGACCAAGACGCTCGGCCTCCCGTCGTTCCTGGTGCCGTACGGCGACCCCGAGCAGGCAAACCATTCGCCCAACGAGTCCTACTCGATCGAGCGGCTGTGGCAGGGCGTCGCGACCAGCGCCGCCCTGCTGGCGGGCCTAGCGGAGATGTGATTCGCTTGGTGGGCGAACAAGAGTCGGCAGAACTCTGTCGCGATTAGCCAATCGGCTGCGCTTCTCGTTCCCAGATCAAGCGCAGAGCCGGTCCTCCATTGTGAAGCGTAGACCCAGCACTTCAGCCACATCGCCGCGATCCGGGCTTGGCTGGAAACCACGGGTTCGCTCCCGGTCAACGTCAAGGTGCTGCTCGAAGGGGAGGAGGAGACGGGCAGCCCCCACCTGGAGTCGACCGTGCTCGCCCACCGCGACCTGCTCGCCGCCGACCTCGTCTACACCTCCGACGGCCCGGTCACGGACGACCGCTACCCCGAGATCGCCTTCGGGGTTCGCGGCATGCTCTACGTCGAACTGCGCGCCATGAGGCCGAACCGCGACCTCCACTCGAGGCAATGGGGCGGGTTGCCCCGAACCCGATCTGGTCGCAGGCGCGCGCCCTCGGCACGATGCTCGACGTCGACAACCGGATCACCATCGACGGCTTCTACGACAACGTCGCGCCGCCGACGCCCGGCGCCCGAGCCGCGATGGACGCCCTCCCCTTCGACCTCGGGGAGGCACTCGCCCGGATCGGCCTCACGCAGATGACCCCGCCGGACGACCTGCCCTACGCCGACCGGATCATGGCCCGGCCGACTCTTAACCTCGCCGGCTTCCACGGCGGGTACGGCGGCCCGGGCAGCAAGACCATCATCCCGAGCACGGCGACGGCGAAGATCGACATGCGCCTGGTCCCGAACCAGCACCCGGACGAGATCTGGGAGAAGGTCAGCGCCCACGTGGCGCGGCACGCACCGGACGTCGAGATCGTCCGCCTGGAGGGCGGGATGATCCCGTCGTACACCCCGGTGGAGCACCCGCTCGCCGATGTCGTTCGCGCCGCCGTCGAGCAAGGCTTCGGGAAGCGGCCCGTGGACATCCCCCTCGTCGGTGGGAGCCTGCCAGACGCCGCCTGGACGAAGACGCTGGGCATCCCGTCGTTCCTGGTGCCCTACGGCGCCCCGGAGCAGGCGAACCACTCGCCAAACGAGAACTACCGGATCGACCGCCTCTGGCAAGGCATCACCACCAGCGCCGCCCTCCTTGCCGGCCTCGCGGACCTCTGACGCCGATCCTGGGGGACCGAGAAGCCACCCGGCGTCAAGCGCTTCACGACAGCAACCTGCCGGCCGACTTGCTCCAACTGGCGAGTTAGAGGTGGACGCGCCAGGTAGCTTCCGGCCAACTTGAGCGTTCCCAAGATCTGCGCCTTGAGGGGATTAGCTGTTCTCGTCAGCTTGCGCGGCTCCATGAAGCGAGGCGCACGCTCTCCGCGTTCCTTCACCGATCGAAGTAATTCCCAGTGAACTCATGCCTGCCCAAACCAGAGGACGCTCCTTATCCGTGGACCAGTCTAACGGCCGACGTCTCCACTCCCTCCACGAATCTCATCCGTCCGTTCCACATCTTTGGCGCCTCTCCGCGGAGCGCCTCCCATCCTACGTCCGCCGCCCGGACCCTACCGGTGGCCTGATCGACTGCGCTGAAGTGGTGGCGGAGGACGCGGGTCAAACAGAAAGGTGGAATCTCGGCCATCCGCCCCCCTCCAGACTACACATTCGAGAACTCTCATTATCAATGGATCGCTATTCAAGGACAGGTCAGCCCTACCCGGCGGTGGCTCCGGTAGGGGCCGGAGTCCTGGTATGGAGCAGTTTCCAAGTGCTCCGAAAGTCGAGGTTGTGACTCTCTTGGAGAGTGATGCCGAGCAGAGCCAGTCCCTCCAGTTGGCGGGCACGGTGCAAGGGTCCCGCATCGATAGCAACCAGCCCGCTGCCCCTGACCAGTTCGGCGATGATCGCCTTCGCGCCCTCGTCGTCACCGGCGATAAACACGTCAAGTGGGTGCCCCGCGACGGTGCCGGCGACAAGGGTCCTAGCGAAGGTAGTGTTGAACGCCTTACCACATTGGTCCCTACCGGAACTAGGCGGGCAATTACCTCGGCAGCAGAGGTGGCCGGTGGCGTCACGAGTCCGTCGAAAGTCCCGTTGATCGGGTTGATGATATCCACCACCACTTTGTGGATGAGGCGTTCACCAAGCTCAGAAATGACTTCCGACACGTTGGCGAACGGAACAGCTAGCACAACGACCTCACCATCACATTTGACTGGAGTTGCCCCGCTACGGTGGACACTCGATCATTGGGCATTCGGTGCTCATGAGGAGGTGTTCCCGTGTCTCACATCCGCCCGGTCTACCCTCCGGAGTTCAAGGCCGAAGCTGTGCACCTCGTCCGCAGTAGCGACAAGTCCCTGGGCACCCTCGCCAAGGATCTCGGGGTGGCCAATCAGACGCTGCGCAACTGGGTGCGGCAGGCTGAGTTTGACGGCGGTGCGCGCGACGGGCTGACGCAGGGCGAGCGCGAGGAGTTGCGCGAGCTGCGCCGCGAGGTCCGGACGCTGCGCCAAGAGCGGGAGATCCTCAAAAAAGCCGCGGCCTTCTTCGCCAGAGAGAGCGACGTGACCCGGTAGCGG
>JALYMD010000305.1 GCA_030773875.1 Chloroflexota bacterium
GTGCAGCCTGGCTCTTGCTGCTGGTTGGCTTCTGGCCGCGGCTGCCCTCGACGCTCCCCCAGTTCAACCGGACAGTCGTGCGCACCGCCGTCGTCCTTACCACGGTCTTTGCCATCTTGAGTGTCCAACTGGTACGCATTCAAATCGTTCAAGGGGATGTCACGGAACGACGAGTCGCCCGCGCTCCGAACGGCGACTCCCTCGCGAATCCCCGACTACAGAACGAAAGCTTGAGCATTAGGCGCGGTCGCGTCTTTGACCGCAACGGCGTCTTGATCGCCGATACGGTGAAACAAGGGGATATTTGGGCACGGGTGTATCCCGAGCCCGAGTCTGCCTACCTGGTTGGCTACTACTCGCCCCTTCGGTACGGCAACGCGGGTCTCGAAGCGAGCTTCGACGACGAGCTGTCTGGCCGGTCGGCAAATAATCCCTTCCTGCGGTGGGAAAACAATTTGCTCCACCGTCCACAGAGCGGCGTGGATCTGCAGCTTACCCTCGACGCGGATCTGCAGCGATACGCCCATGAGTTGCTCGGTGGGCGCGCGGGTGCGGTGGTGCTGCTTGAGGTGGAGACGGGAGCGGTTCTCACCATGGCCAGCAACCCTCATTACGACCCGAACCGCTTATTCACCGGAAATCCCTCCGACGCCGAAGCTGCGGGACGATACTGGGAACGTTTGATCTCCGATGAGGCTGCTCCTTTGGTTCTCCGGGCCACAGAGGGCTTGTTTTCCCCCGGCTCGACGTTCAAGACGGTCACGGCCGCAGCTGCGGTCGACTCGGGCCTGGCCAGCCCTTCCTCAACCTACGAGGATGACGGTGCTCTCGTGATCGAGGGGCACACCATCCCGGAGTACAACCGGCCGGACGACACCATCGAGACATGGACCCTCAGCGACGGGCTTGCCTGGTCCCTCAACGTGGTGCTCGCCAGAGTGGGTCTCCAGCTAGGACCGGACCGGCTACAGGACTACGCGGCTCGTTTTGGATTCGGTGAGGAGATTCCATTCGACCTGCCCGTGGCTCGCAGTCAACTCGCCTCGACCCCCGAGTTTCTCGATTCCCCGCCCGCCTTGGCGGACACCGCATTTGGCCAGGGTCAGATCCTGGCGAGTCCCCTTCACATGGCCCTTGTCGCGGCAGGGATCGCCAACGACGGCGTCATCATGCAACCCTATCTGGTCTCTGGGACGCGCGATGTGGAAGGGGTGTTGAAGCAAGAAACCGGGCCTGAGGTGTGGCGGCGCCCCATCGGCACCGAAAGCGCGGCCCAACTGCAGGACATGATGGTCAACGCCGTCGAGAATGGGTACGCCGCTGGTGCGCAGATTGAAGGGTTGGTGGTAGGTGGGAAGACAGGGACCGCGGAAGTCGGCGACGGTGAGCCTCATGCCTGGTTCATCGCGTTCGTCGGTGACCCGGAGCCACGGTACGCCGTCGCGGTAGTCCTTGAGCACGGCGGCGTCGGCCTCGGCGACTCCCTCACCATTGCCCGAGAGATGCTGGCAGCGGCCGTGGCTGGAGAGGCAACAAGCTAACGTTAGGCGGGTCGATGATTTCCTCATAAGATGGTCGAAAAAGGGCGAACGGACGCGCTGGTTGACCACATCTGCCGCTGACAGGTTCGTCAAAAAATGGTAGAATGAGGCATGTCAGAACGGATCCGTGGTCGCGTCGAGACAGCTCGGCGGCGCCAATTTGAGCGCCTCGTCCAGCGGGCCCTAGACGACCTGCCAGACGACATCCTCGCGATGCTCGACAACGTGGACGTGGTGATCGAGGACGAGCCGGAAGACACCCTTCGAGCGGACGGGCTACCACCGGATGAGGAACTGTTTGGCCTCTACCAAGGGGTTCCTCGGACCGAGCGAGATGCCGGCTACTCGATGATCCTGCCAGACAAGATCACGCTGTACCGGGGCCCACTCGAACGATCCTGCCGATCACGTGCTGATCTGGCTCGCGAAGTCCGTGTGACGGTGGTTCACGAACTCGGGCACCACTTCGGGCTGGACGAGGACCGGCTTGAAGCGCTTGGATGGGCGTGAACTGGAAAGCAAGGCGGGAGACGCGTGCACGGAAAGAGCCAGGTCGATGAGGGAAACGGGATAGGACGGGGCCTAGCTTCCCTGACAACGATATCTATAAGCATCGCTATCAGACGATCCTCCTGCTTGCACATCGTGCCGGTGCTATGAGCCATCCCCACATTGACCGCCACGACGAGGCGACGAGCCAGACCATCTGCAGCCTTGTTCGTCTCCACCTGCGAAACCGCGGCAGGCGCTACGTCGTCTGTTGAGCACTCAACCTCTCGCGATCGTCCCAGCCGGGTCCTGCCCGGTCCTGACCTGAATCATCCAGCATCCCGCCACTACTGCAGAGACAAGGAGCACGATCTCGATGGCTGTCACTGCCAAAACCACCCCGATGAGTTACGACGCGAGCAACATTCAGGTGCTGGAGGGGCTTGAGGCTGTGCGCCGGCGCCCCGGAATGTACATCGGCAGCACCGACCAACGGGGGCTGCACCATCTCGTTCGAGAGATCGTCGATAACTCCGTCGATGAGGCGCTGGGCGGCCACTGCAACGCGATTGTCGCCCGGATCGGCGCCGACAACGTCGTTACGG
>JALYMD010000306.1 GCA_030773875.1 Chloroflexota bacterium
GCAAAGAAGAGTCTACCCGATCGGACACAAGGCAGGAGACAGGGGCTCGTGTGGACCTTCGAGGGCGGACGGAGGTGGCAGAGCGATCACCGTCGTCTCAACCCGCCGGGGGCGAAGATGGCGATCCTGCTCGTGAGGTCCAACTCCTTAACGTGGCGGCACCCCCGGTGCAAACCGAGGGCGCCGCATTTCGCGCGTTGCAGCCTGGTTACTGGGCGGCGTTAGGGCCGCTGGGAACCGCGGGTCCGAACGCTGAGGCCAATGACAGCGAGGCCGACGACCGAGAGGATCGCGGCAACGGCGACCAGCCCGGCGCCGTCGCCGGACGGCGCGCCGGCACCGGTAGAGGGGAGCTTGACGATCGGGCGTGCTGTCGCGGTTGGGGCGGCGGTCGGGGCGGCCGTAGGAGCCGCTGTCGGGGCGGGCGTCTCGCCGCGGAGGTCCACCGGGATGTTGTAGAAGTCGCAGCGGACATCGTCGGCGGTGGTCAGGTCGAACACGATACCGTTGACGTCGGTGGAGTACTCGAAGGGGAAAGTCGCGCCGCCCGCGGAGCAGTAGGCGACGAAATCGTTGAACTCGCCGGGGATGTCCTCGCCCAAGACGTAGGTCCCGGCATCGAGATCCGCGAAGCCGGCAAAGCCCTCCGCGTCGGTAGTGGAAGCCACCCCGACGTCGGCACCCGCCTCACTCAGGAAGAACGTGACACCTTCGGTCGGGTTGTCGTAGCAATCCTCGAAGTAGTCCTCGCCCTCGTACCCGACCGGGCAGGTCGTCTTGTAGATGCTCACCGAGGCGCGCTCGGTGGGATTGATCGGGCCCTGAGGTTCCGGCGTGATGTACCAGTCGCAGACGACGTTGGCGCCGGCGGCGAGGGTGAGGGAGATGTAGCTCTCCTTGTCGGTGAACGGAACGGCCGTCGAGAGGTCATCCGCGTCGGCACAGTAGACGTTCAGGTTGGTGAAGTCGCCCGGAGGGCCTCCCTGAACGTCGTAGGTGCCGGCGTCAAGGCCGGTAAAGGTGACGTTGCCGGATGCGTCCGTGGGGGCGGTCACAGTCTCGGGGCCGCTCACGGTGAAGTCGTACGAGGCGTCCGGGGGCGTGTCGTGGCAGGTGCCGTAGTAGTCCGGCCCCGTGAACCCACCCGGGCAGATGCGGAGATGGACCGTCAGTGTGGCTCCCCCCTGCGCGCCTGCGCTCGGCGCCGGGACCGCCAGCGCCGACAGAGCCAACAGCAGGGTGAGCCCCGCAATCCAGCGAATCCAGCGTGCCCAAAGTCGCATGGCCGTGGTCCTCCTCGCGCGCTGCCTGCCGAGAGATCAGGTCGCCTCTCGGCGTCTGTCTGTGCGGGGCGGTGCGACGGGGATCGGGGCTGTCTTTGATGATACGGCCCGATCCGCCGTTCAGCAATCACCGCTTACCTTGTCTCCATAACGCCCGTCTTTGTCACAACGTTTCGCCAAAGTTGACAGCTTTTGGCGACGACGGCCCGGAGCGAACACGGCCGCAGTTGGGTCGGCATGGCGGGTCAAGGGCCACTGTTTGGGCCGTTGGGCTACGAGGGATGGGTTGGGCGTATGCCCGCGACGGAGGTTTCGCAGGGGAGCCCTCCAATTCCCCAGGCTCAGCCGCCTCTCTACCGGCAGAGCGACCGCGAATGCCCCTTCGAATGCCCCCATCGGGGTGGGCCGCGTCCACGGCCCCTGGCCCGCTCGGGATTAGTTGGAGGAGGGATCGTTGCCGGTAGGTCGGCTGCGGCGCGGCGGGCGCATCGCCTTCTGGCTTGCTAGAAGGCCAGGTGCGGCAGATGAGCCGCGCTCACGCAGACCTACGAGCGCCGCCTCAGCCCGGTGTCCGCCGCTTGAGGATGGGCCGGGAACGTGGAAGCACGGTGATCGTGCGAATCACCCTCGCTTGACCGGGGAGCGGCAACGAGCAGTGGTTCCACCTCCGCGGCCGTCAGTGGGCCGGCGACGTAGTACCCTTGCGCGTGGTCGCAGCCCAGTGCACGCACCAGATCCAGCTGTGCCGCCGTCTCGACCCCCTCGGCCGTGGTTGCTAATCCGAGAGCCCGGGCGAGCGCGACGACCGCGTGCACGATCGCCTCGTCGTCGCCGCCGTGACCCAGCCCCGCCACAAACACCTGGTCGATCTTGACGGTATCGATCGCGGTGCGCTTGAGTGAACTGAGGCCCGAATAGCCCGTCCCGAAGTCATCGACAACGAGACCAACTCCCAGCGCCTTCAACCCCCGGAGCGCCGCCGCTGTTTCCTCCGCGTCGTCGAGCGCCACCCGCTCGGTGATCTCCACCTTCAGGCACCCCGGGTCGAGGCCGATTTGGCTGAGGAGGCTCGCCACGCTGTCAACCAGCCCCGGTTCCCGGAAGTGGCGCGCCGAGAAGTTGACTGCCACCGCAATCCGCTCGCTCAACGGCCTGCCGGCCTGCCAGGCGCGGGCTTGGCCGCAGGCCTCGGCCAGCACCCATTTCCCCAACGGCACGATCAGGCCCGTCTCTTCTGCCAGCGGGACGAACTCGCCGGCCGGGAGCAGCCCTCGCCTCGGGTGCTCCCAGCGGACAAGGGCCTCGACCTCGCTGATCCGGTCCGTCGCCAGGTCGATGATCGGTTGGTAGACGACGCGCAACTGGCCCTCGGCCAGGGCACGGCGCAACTCTCCCTCGAGAAGAAGCCTCTCCGCAGCCCGCGTTTCGGCGTCGCCGCCGAACAGCGCCCACCGGGCCTTGCCGTCGCGTTTGGCCTCGTACATCGCAATGTCGGCGCGGCGCAGCAAATCACCGGAGCCGCCGTCCCCCGCGACGGCGATCCCGATACTCACGGTCACCATGACCTCGCGGCCGGGG
>JALYMD010000307.1 GCA_030773875.1 Chloroflexota bacterium
CTCTGGAATCCGCTCGTCCTCTGGGAAGGGGTCGGCAACGGCCACAACGACACGGTCCTGATGGTGCCAGTGCTCCTTGCCCTCTTCGCCTGGGTGAAGCGGCGCGATGCCCTGGTGCTGCCCCTCCTGATCCTGTCCGCGTTGCTCAAGTTCGCGACTCTGCCGCTCGTCCCGCTCGCCACGGTCGCCCTCTGGCGCCGAGATGGGGAGAGACATCGGCGGCAGGACCTCATCGTCAACAGCACCATCCTCAGCGGCCTCGCGCTTCTCGTCGGCTTCTTCCCGTTTTACGATCTGGCGGCAGTCCGCCGGATCCTCACCATCCAAAACGACATGCTCCTCCACTCCCCCGTCCAACTGGCGACCAACCTCCTTGAAGAGCGGTACGGGTTCGAGAAGGTCCGGGCATGGTCAAGGGGAATCGGCCAAGTCGTCCTCACGCTCATCCTCACGCTCCAGGTCGCGGTGCTCTGGCCCCGCCCCGGCCTTCTGCCGCGGGTGGCCTTCGACGTGATGTGTGTGGTGCTGATCGTCGCCACCTGGGTCCGGCCGTGGTACGGCATCTGGGTGGTGGCGCTGGCGGGGCTGTTGCCCTGGGGCTGGCCGGCGTTGCGGGCAATCGCCTGGTCGGCCGGCGGCTTGGCCCTCTACGCCCTGATGATTTGGATCTGGCACTGGTGGCCGACGGACATCCAGACCATCCACAACCTCGCCACGGTCGTCATGTTCGGGCCGTTCCTGCTCGTCGCCCTGGCCGAAGTGGTTGCTTCCCTCAGGAGGGCCAAGCGAGGAACCGCCGGCCTTCCGGCTCCACCGCACGCCGTAGTGGACATGAAGCCGACCCGCCTTCGCCGACGGCCCGGGTCAGATCATCACTGAGTCAAACTAATCAGAACGGCCAGAGGTTCATCTCCTGGGTCCAAGCCCGAGCCGGTTGCCGCAGCAGGTACAGGACCGCCTCCGCGACATCCTCCGGTTCCAGGTACCGCTTGCCCTCGGATTGCGACCGCTTGTTCGCCGCCGACCCACCGGCAAAGTCCGTAAGAATCGAGCCCGGCACGATGGTGCTGACCTTGATCCCCTCGTCGCCCACCTCCGCCGCCAGGGACTGCATGAACCCGATCAGCCCGAACTTGGAGGCCGCGTAGGCGGCCAGATTCGGGTAGCCCTGTTTGCCCGACCCGGAGGCGATCGCCAGGATCGCCCCGCCGCCACGTGCCCGCAGCGCTGGCAGCACGGCCTGGCTGCACAGGAACACCCCCGTCAGGTTGACCGCCAGCGTCGCCTGCCAGGCCGCCAGCGGATAGGACTCGACCGGGCCATAGAGCCCGACGCCGGCGGCGGCCACCAGTACGTCGACGCCACCCAACTCCGCCATCGCTTGCTCGACCACCCCGGCCACTGCCGCCTCGTCGGAGACATCCGCCGCCACGACCAGCGCCGTCCCGCCGATCTCCTCAACCAGGCGTGCCGTCTCCTCCAGCCGCTCCCTGGTCCGTCCGACCAGCACCGGCGCCGCCCCGGCCCCGGCGAGGGCGAGCGCGGTCGCCCGCCCGACGCCGCTGCCGGCCCCGGTCACGATCGCGACCTTGCCGGCCAGGTCCCGCTCTGGCGCGCTCATCACCCGACCCTGTCCCGGGTGTCGAACTCCTGGACGATGTCCCCGTCGGCGATGGTCCGCTCACTGAACCGCCCTCCCGTGTAGGCGCCGATCACCCGGCGCCAGAACCCTTGGGCGACCGTGTTCTGGGGCATCTGAAGCACTTGCCACCCCCCCGGAAAGCGGTCGAAGATCTCCCGCGCCACGGCCTCGCCCAGGCCGCGCCGCCGCTGCCCGCGCATCACGAAGAACTCCGCCACGTAGTGCCGGTCTCCCCCTCCCGGCAACGGACTCCGCTCGTCAACGATCGCGAACCCGGCCGGCTTACCCTCGACCCTCAGCAGCAGCACATGTCGCCCCGGCGTGGACCATTGCCGCTTGTGCCAGTCGCTCCGAGCAAACAGGCCGTCCTCCTGCACCCGCCAGCCGGTGAACTCGCTGAAGTCGTACAGGTACAGCTCCAGGAGGCGAGCCAGCAGTGGCCGTTCCTCCTCCCGGAGCGGCTCCAGGGACCAGCGGTCACCTGGGGACACAGCCGGCAGCGCCCCGGCATCCTCCGCCTGCGACTCGGCCTGGGTCATGCCATCCACTCCCCGTGAACCGCGGCCACCGGCTCGGTTTCCCGCCCGGGCCCGGACGCCCGCCTTCTTCCGCGTCCCGCGCTAATACCCGCGGTCCCCGTGCAGTCGGTGCTGGAGGCCGGCCAGAAAGGTCAGCAGCACGGCGCACCCGGTGCGGGCGGTGAAGTCTTTGACGTCCCGGCTCGGGTCGATCTCGACCAGATCCAGCGCCGCCACCTTCGGGTCGAGGCCGCAGGCGTGGACGCCCTCCAGCAGCTGCCAGGCGCTCAGCCCCTCGGCCGTGGACGCCGCGGTTCCCGCGGCCCAGGGATAAGCGAGGCAGTCGATGTCTACGCTCACGTAGATCGCGTCCGTGCCGTCGCCCGCGATCGCCAGCGCCTCGGCCACGCACACCTCCATGCCCCGCCGCTGGACGTCCCGGCCGCTCATCACCGTCATCCCCTGCTCCCGCGTCCACTCACGGTAGCGCGACGAGGCGGTGAACCCGTGGATCCCGATCTCGACCAGGTTCCTGCCGGCCACCGGCAGCCCGCCTTCCAGGATGGCGCGGAACGGCGTCCCGTTGTGCGGCCCGTGCTCGAAGTTGCGCACGTCGAAGTGGGCGTCGAAGTTGATCACGCCGACCTTCTTGCCGGGATTCGCCGCGGAGAAGCCGCGCACCGCCGGCGCCGTGATCGAGTGGTCGCCGCCGACGATCAGCGGCACGAAGCCCGGCTCGCGTGCCACCGCCCCCGCCACCGCCTGCTCGATGTTGAGGTGCGCCGTTCCCACGTCCGTGAGGTGGCCCTGGATGTCGCCCAAGTCGCGCACCCGCAGGCGCCGGATGTCCGTGTCGAAATCGGCCGAGTAGGTGGTGTTGTAGCGGAAGCCGAGCCGGATGGCCTCAGGTCCCCCGTAGGCCGCGGACGAGTTGATGGAGGCCCCGGAGTAGGGCACCCCGATCATCCCGGCGTCGATGATCTCCGTGCCGTCCCATGGCGTCAGCCAGTTGTTGACCCGCAGCTCCTCACTGTCCTGCCACCCCGCCCGCTTGACGAGCGACGGTGGCGAGAGGTTCGGGATGACGGCCGACGCGGTTCGATGTTCGGTCACAGAACGCTCTCCTCCTGGATTTGCAACAGCGAACGGGGCGAATGTCGAGCGCACGGCGGGTAGACCGCCTGGCCGGAATCGGCCAAAGCGAACGGACGATCATAGCGCCGGCATCATTGCTGGCCAGCGTGAATGGCCCTTTGAACCGAGCAGACCGAGCAGATTCAGCCCCGTTTACGAACAGGAGGGCAACGGGTCACCTGGTCAAACCCGCGTGCCGCTGCTCACTCTTCGCCGAGGTAGGCCTTGCGAACGGTCTCATTCCTGAGGAGGGCCTGGCCAGTGTCGGCGAGGACGATCTGCCCGGTCTGGAGCACGTAGCCCCGGTTGGCGATGGCAAGTGCCATCAGCGCGTTCTGCTCCACGAGCAGCACGGTCGTGCCCTGCGCGTTGATGTCCTTCACCACCTCGAAGATCGTCTCGACCAGCAGCGGCGCAAGTCCCATCGAAGGCTCATCCAGCAGCAGCAGGGTCGGGTGGGCCATCAGCGCCCGGCCGATCGCCAGCATCTGCTGCTCTCCCCCGGAGAGAGTTCCCGCCTTTTGGCCGCTGCGCTCCTGCAAGCGAGGGAACAGGTCGTAGACGCGGGCCAGGTCGGCCGGGTCCGGCTTGCCACGGACGAACGCCCCCATCTGGAGGTTCTCCAGCACGCTCATCCGGGGGAAGACGCGCCGGCCCTCTGGCGACTGGGCCACCCCCATCCCGGCCACCTTGTGCGCGGGCGTGCCGCTGATCTTCCGTCCGTTCAGGGCCACCTCCCCCTGCCGCGGATTGAGCAGGCCCGAGATCGTTTTCAGGGTGGTGCTCTTACCCGCGCCATTGGAGCCGATCAGGGTCACGATCTCCCCCTGCTCGACCTGGAGGCTGATCCCTTTTAGCGCGTGGATGTGCCCGTAGTAGGTGTGCAGATCCCGAACGTCGAGCATAGCCATGGCGAAACTCTCAACTTTCCACAATCGGCCGCCAGCGTTCGGCCGGTTGCCGTCACCGGCACAACGCCGTCTGTAGCAACAGGTTAGGGAGCAATCACGAAAGCGTCGGCGGCTCGGGGACGTTGGGAACCTCCCCAGCGGGTGCCGTCCGCCCGACCGTCGCTGCCCCCGCGCCCAGGTAGGCCTCGATCACCCGCGGGTCCCGCTGCACCTGAACGGGGGTCCCGTCGGCGATCTTGACCCCGTGATCGAGCACGGCAACCTGATCCGAGATCCCCATCACGACCTTCATGTCGTGCTCGATCAGCAGGATCGTCAGGTCCAGCTCTCGCCGCATCGAGTCGATGAACCGGGTGAGCTGCGCCGTCTCCTGCGGATTCATGCCGGCGGTCGGCTCGTCCAGCAGCAGCAGCTTCGGATCGCTGGCCAGCGCCCGGGCGATCTCCAGCCGGCGCTGGTCGCCGTAGGCCATGTTCTTGGCCGTCTCCGGCCCCTTGCCGGCAAGCCCCACATAGGCCAGCAACTCCCGCGCTCGCTCCCGGGCTCGCCGCTCCTCGCTCTTCACCGACGGCGTTCGCAGGACCGCACCGAGGGGCGTAGCATGCAGCCGAGAGTGCATCCCGATCAGCACGTTCTCCAACGCCGTCATGTTCGCGAAGAGCCGGATGTTCTGGAACGTGCGTGAGATGCCGCGCGCCGTCACCTGATCCGGCCGCAGCGAGGTCTTGCCGAACTTTCCGCCGCCCGCGAAGACCGGCTCCCCGTTGAAGATGATCGAGCCGGAGGTCGGCTGGTAGATGCCGGCGATCATGTTGAAGAAGGTGGTCTTGCCGGCGCCGTTCGGACCGATCACCCCCGCGATGGCACCGCGCGGGATGGCCAGATCAACGCTGTCGACCGCAACCAGGCCACCGAAGCGCTTGGTCACGCCCTCCGCCCGCAGCACGATGTCGTCCCGCCGCGTCGACACCGTTCCGTTGGCCCCGATCATCTGCGCCGCGCTCACGCCCGCTCTCCCGCCGCAGGCTCCTGCCGCTGCCGGATGTCGTAGAGCTGCTGGGTCTCCAGGACCCGTTCATCCTCGGTCTCCGGCTTCATCTCCGCCTTCCGTCGGGCATTGGGCACCAGGCCACCTGGACGGAGCAGCATCATCAGCACCAGGGCCAAACCAAAAACCAGGAAGCGATCCTGGGCCAGGTTGTGGTCCTGCAACACCGGCAGGTTGAGGAGGTCCACCAGCCGCTGAAAGGGCTCGTTCAGCACCTCAACGAGAATGCGGTCGAAGCTGCCGATCACCAGCCCGCCGAGGATCACACCGTAGATGTTACCGAGCCCACCGAGGATGACCATCGCCAGGATCATGACCGAGACGCTGAATCGAAACTGCTCGGGATGGACATACTGGAACGCCGCGGCGTAGACGGCCCCGGCGAACCCGGAGAAGGACGCACCGAGCGCGAAGGCCCAGAGCTTGGTACGCACCAAATTGATGCCCATGCTCGCGGCGGCGATCTCATCCTCCCGGATCGCCATCCAGGAGCGACCGAGGCGGGAATCGTGCAACCGCCGCACCAGGAACACCGTCAGCAACCCGACCCCTAGCATCAGCCAGTACCAGTTGCGCTGGTCGGTGGCGCTGAACCGGATGTCGCCGCCGAACGCGGAAATTGCCGGTGGCGCCCCGATCGGATTAATGCCCTTCGTGCCGCCCGTGACTGTGGTGGCGTTAAGGAAAAAGACCGGCACGATCTCACCGAAGCCCAGGGTCACGATTGCCAGATAATCGCCACGCAACCGCAGCGTCGGCGCCCCCAGCAGCACTCCAAACACTGCGGCCACCGCCCAGGAGAGGGCCATTGCCGGCCAGAAGTGCTGCAGCCAGTCTGGCACCCACCCTTCCCGGACGAAATAACTGCTGGGCGAGGTCAGAAACGCGTTCGTGTAGGCCCCAATGGCGAAGAAGGCGGCGTAGCCTAGGTCCAGAAGGCCCGCGTAGCCGACGACGATGTTCAACCCCATCGCCAGGATCACAAAGACGAAGATCTGCATCCAGGAGCCGAGGCGGTTGATGCCGAGCGCCCTGTCCACAAACGGGTAGAGGGCCATGAACCCAACGGCCGCCGTGGTCCAGAGCACCCGCCGCCGCGCCTCTCGGCGCTCCTCCCGCGCGTCGAACCGCTCGCCGGCGGCCAAGGTCGCGGTTGCCATGAGGTCCCTCCGGAATCACTAGATGCCAGACGACGGGGCAGAACAGTTCCGCCGTTGCGTCATCCCTGTCCGCCCAACTACCACACCCAAAACAGACCCAGGACCGGCGTGGAACTTATGGCCACGGTCACACCTTGTCCGGCGTCTGCTCACCGAGCAGGCCGGACGGCTTGAACACCATCACCAGGACCAGGACCCCGAAGATGACGGCCGGGGTCCACTGGGCTCCCCAGCCCGAAACGTACTGGCCCATGAACCCGTCACTCATCGACCAGACGATGCCAATGCAGAGCGCCCCGACCACGGCTCCTGTGAGGTTCCCAATCCCACCGAGCACGGCGGCCGTGAAGGCGAATAGGCCGTACCGGAAGCCCATTTGGAAGCGGGCGCTGTTGTTGTAATAGACGGCAATCATCCCAGCCGCGCCGGCCAGGGCGCCGCCCACCAGGAAGGCGATCGCGATCGTCCGGTTGACGTCGATGCCCATCAACGCGGCCGCCTCCCGATCCTGGGCTGTGGCGCGCATCGCCTTGCCGGTCCGCGTCCGGTAGACGAACCAGGTCAGGGCGATCAGGAGCGGGATCGTCGTCCCAAGCACCGCCACGTCCACGATCCGCAGCCGGATCTTGGTCTCCAACCCGAACCACTCGTTGAGCACATTCATCCGCTGGTACTCGGCTGGGATTAGGGGCGGGGGCGTAATCGGGTTGGGTCCCTTCCAGTAGATTCCGAGGTTCTGCAAGATGAAGCTGACCCCGATCGCGGCGATCAGCGGAGCAAGGCGGGGCGCATTCCGTAGCCGTCCATAGGCAACCCGATCGATAGCAAAGTTCAACGCCCCGCTGAAGAGCATGGCCGCGGCTAGCGCCACGATTGCCATGCCGACGATGGCCGCACCCGACGACTTGTTTGTCACGCCCGACGCGGCCACGACGGTGACCGCGAAGAAAGCACCCATCATGAAGACCTCGCCATGGGCGAAGTTGATGAGCTCGACGATCCCATACACGAGCGTGTAGCCGAGCGCGATCAAGGCGATCAGGGCGCCGCTCGCCAGACCAATGATCAGATACTGCGTGAAAAGTGTCCCGTTGAAATCCATGGTTTCCTCGGCAGGCAACCCAAGAGCACATCACGGCGAGCGGCGGTCAGAGACAACGGGAGCGGGCCGGGGAG
>JALYMD010000308.1 GCA_030773875.1 Chloroflexota bacterium
GCTGGGGGAGCGGTGCCGGGTCCTGGAGCGGGAGCGCGTTCGGGTCAAGGCCCATACCCGCTTCCACTGGTGGCCCCAGGAACGCCACCCCAGGAACCTCTCGTGATCATCCGGAGGACGTATTACAAGGTGCCGCCGACCTCCTGCCACCCCCTAGGACCAAGGTCGTTGCCATCGAGCCGGGATTAGGCTTCCCGCCCCTCCACACCCTATGGCGGCGTTTCACATGAAACCTGTCGGCTACTATCCCTCAAGCACCCAGCGGTCGATGTCTCGTTCATACTCGACCAGTGCGTCCGTCCCAAAGAACAGGTCCACCTCGCGTGCCGAGCTGTCCACGCTGTCTGAAGCATGGATGAGGTTTCGGCCCACCATCAAACCGAGATCACCCCGAATCGTGCCAGGTGCTGCCTCCGCGGGGTTTGTCTTCCCCACAGTGGAGCGGGTGGCGGCAATCGCCGCCGGTCCTTCCAGCACCATGGTCACGGAGGGGCCCGATCCGATATAGCTCACCAGCGACTCGTAGAACGCCTTCCCGGCGTGCTCGGCGTAATGCTGCTCGGCCAGCGCCCGCTGAATCACCGTCATCCGCATCGCCACAATCTTTAACCCACGGCGCTCCAGCCGGCCCACGATCTCCCCGACCAGACCCCGCTGAACCCCGTCCGGCTTCACAATCACGAGCGTCCGCTCGACTCCAGCCACGCGCTTCCCCTCCCGCTGAATCCACGTCTGAGCCACGACATCCTCGAGGCCGCCGGCCAGCCTAGCACACGCCTAACGAGCCGCACCAAGCGATAGAAGCGCCCCGTAAAGGCCGCTGCCGACCGCTCCTCCCAGGATGGGGCCAAGCTCGTTGATAACCATGACGAGCCAGCCGGAGGTTCTCCGGGGGAACCCGTGAATCCGCCACCGTCAATCGTGCGATCAATTGCCTGGGCTACTCCGGGACGTCGTGCCTCACTGAAGACGGCTCACGTCGCCGCGGTGCAGGCTTGCGATTCTGACGGGAGCGCAGACGCGCTTGTTCAAGGGTCCAAAGCGTGACGACCACGGCCACCACCAGGGGAACAAGGATCACTAGAACAAGGAGCACCCACTCGGTCGTACCCACGCTCGTGCCTCAACTCTCCGCCCGCGCTGGCCGCCACTTCTACACCCACGGGCTAGGTTCACACGCTCCCCGTACGCAAGGAGCACAGGCTGTGACAGATCCCTCTACGGCAAGTCATGCCGAACGGCCCACTGTGCCGTTTGCATCGCCGCGACCAAGGATAGTCGAGACACGGGCACGGTCGGGAACGGAGACACCAAACGCGCCAAGCTGGCTATGGCCGATCACGCCTCCGTCCATGTCTCATCGATGTCGAGCAGGGGCGCCGGCTCCGAATCGACACGGTGCAGGAATCCTGGACCGCCGAGGTACATGCCGCCGTCCACGTTGACGCACCGTCGGCTGGCGTAGGTCAAGGGGGGCACGACCTGCGCCGGCGGTACACCGGTCATCAAACTGATGGGCGTGTGGCCATGGATGACCCGGCGGGCGCCGAATCGCTGGAGGAAGCTCCGCTAACGATCTGTGCCGCCCGGTGACTCATCCGCGAATTGTCCCCGCCGGGAGAACGCGTCCATCAACCGGCCGAGGAGGACGACATCGCCCGACCGAAGAACCGATGAGAAGGCGGCGTTGACGCTTTCGACGGAGTCGCCGGATTTTTGTGCAGGGCGTCGCGTCCGCATGGACCAGAAGCCGGTGATCCAGGAGGGCCTTGGCGGTGAGACTCGTCAACCATCCACGCGATCATCAGTAAGGCCGTCGAGGTGCGCACTGCACCCATCGTTGCGGAGCCAGGTCGAGACCAGCCGTTGCGCCGCTGCATCTCGGCGTTCGGTGGCAACCTGAGCGGCCAGGATGAGCGCATCGTGGTTGCCGACCACGGCAGCAACGGTGCCGCTGGTGACGGTGGCCTGCTGTTGCAGGGAGATGACGAGATCGAGCACTGCCAACCCGAAGGGCTCGCGGTCGACTTCTTCGACCGCGAACCAGAGCCGTGTTCGGCCGCCCTCCCACGCGCTGTCCGGATCAACAACACCAACTCTCCTAAGCAGGCGTCGAAGTCCGTCAATCTCGCCATGGATATCTCCGACAACCCACGGCGATCCCCCAACTCCCCGGCAATCCGATGCTCCACGGGCTCATGATGAGGGACACCGCCACGGTCCGGCGCCGGGGCGCCTGTGAAGAACTCGGTGCGACCGGGTGACGCCAATTTCCAGCCGGGGCTTTCGAGATAGGAGTTCACTCCGGTTCTGCTTTGCTCTAGCGCCCCATCGGCTCCGCATCGCCACTTTGATGCTGATGGTTGGGCATCTGCCGCCATCAGTTCCCGGGGACCCGCTTTGTCTCCCGTCCTGTCCACGATCAGTTCTCCTTCTGGGAGATGCGTCAGGTTAGGCTCCGAGACCTGGACTGGGCCCTAACCGGCAGCCGCCTCCTGCCACCCCTCAGCGGCCACATGATTCGGCCCTGACCACGGTGTGGGGAACTGAAGCCGTCCCGAGCGGGCCGCGACGAAGCGGAGAGGTCTGTCCTCGCCGTCATGCTCCTTAGCGCCCCGGGGTGGCGAGATCATCCGAGAACTGGATATCGACGACGACGAAATCGTCGATCAGCCACCCGCCCCGGACCTCAACGAAGAAGACGAAGTCGGTTTCGACCACGCTCGGATCGTTGCCCGTGACGACATCGAAGAAGGCTCCGATTCGCCCATCTGGCAGGAGTCGGGCATCCCGCACGGCCAGAATGCCGACGTAATCCGAAGGGCGAACCCAGCCCCCTGGTGTGAAGAGGTCGTAGATCCGCTCGACGGATAGACCAGAGGCAGCGGCGTCCGCCAGAATGCGGCGGATGAAGTCCGGGCTGTACAGCGACATCCCGCGGATCCGATCACCGGCATTTGCGCAGGCGAGCGCTCCACGCTGGGTGGCGGTGATTGCCGCGATCGCCCCGGGGCTGATCGGCTCCCCAGGAGGCGGCACGAACTTGGCTCCCTCGGGAGTCGGGCTGGCTCGGACAGGCGACGGCGTGGCCGCCAAGCGCTCCAACGCCGCGAGAGAACGGCGTCCGACCCGACATTCCTCTGGGGATGGGGTGTCAATCCGCTGCGCCGAAGCCGCAATCGGCCAGGCGAGCAGGACGACGAACAGAATGACCGGAATGCACAGGCGGATCGACGACGGCATCGAATATTTCTCCCACCAGCGATGGCTCAGGGATGCGTCCCCAATTGCCAGCCGTGACGATGCGCCGGCCAATCGGGATCCTAACCGGACGGCGACGAACCTGCTGACCCACGCCCCGCTGTGCGACCGGTACCTGTGGGGCGACCTGAGGAGACCCTAACCATCGATTGCCGCCGCGAGGCGTTTCGGGGCAGTCATCCGGTAGGACTTGTGGACCAAGTCGGTGACTTCGTCCCAGTCGACGGCGACATCGAGGCGGACGCAGATCCACCCGTGGTGGCCGACGTAGGGCGGGACAAAGAACTGCACCGGGTCAGAGCCCACGAGGGGGTCCTGGATACCCGGCGGCGCTTTGCACCAGAGCGAGACCCGGCCGTCTCCGTCGTGGTTGGCCTCGTACTGCGCGAAGATCTTGTCCCTGACCCGGCAGGTCGGAACGCTGTTCCAAGACAGCTTCTCCGTCCTCTCTGGACGGTCAAGGCAGATCTCATGGAGTTGAGCTAGGAGATTCTCGCTCATGACACTCCCTGTTCTAGTCTCTTCACCCAAATCACCCGCGCAGGCCGTTCAGGACGACTGGTTTAGCTCCACCCCAGTTCCAAGTTTTTTAAAAGGTAGCAGGCCAGCTAGACGGCTTCACCCTCGACCCCGCGCCGAACACAGGCTGGTGGTGCCGTGAAAGGTTCCACGTGAAACGTTGCGAGGGAACCCGTTGTCTCGTGCCGCCAAATGCCGTCGATTCCGCCATCCGTCAGCAAGACCGGCGACAGCCAGCCCCGGGGGCGATAGACGCGAGTTTTGCGCGCAGGTGTCAGCATGGCGGCGTACCGCCGGGTCTCGACCACGTATTGGTCGAAGGCCGGCAGCAGGCATACTGCTCCGGATGGCCGCGCCGCTGCCGCCTCCGCAACGTGCTCGGTGAGCATCCAAGCAGGGACCCCGTCGACCTCGACCCGGGTGACCTGTCCGCCGAGGGCCAGGATCCACCGTTCGCACAGCCCGGGGGATGGTATGCCGAACCAGCACGCGAACTCGTCGCGGGTCGTAGGCCCGTAGGTGCCCAGATACCGGCGTGTCACCTCCTAGGCAGCCAACCCTGGATCCACCGGTTCTCAGCGGCCCAACCATTGGTCTGGACGGACGAAGCCGAGGTGCTCGCCGACGCTGCGAGCGACGCAGAGGTCACCTCGCCGCGCGGCGGGCTTGAGCAAGGCCCAGAACCCGTGGAGCATCTTCTCGCTCAAGTGGGCGACACCGGTGAGGCGAGCAACCTCCTCGGCCAGTTCTTCGCGAGTCAGGATTTGCCCGTCGAGCATCGCGTCGGCCTCCTCCGGGGTCAGACCGGAGTGCTTCAGCCAGCTCGGAGCAAGTGCAGCGTTCCGCGCATCGCCCAGGTCTTGACCGAGTTGCCCTCCTGCGAAAGAGCGTGTTGCACCGCGTCGCGCTCCAGGTCTCCGACGTGCGCCTATAACGTCTGTTCCGCCGAAGCTATGAGTTGAGCGTGCAGCCCGGCTAGACGCGACACGACATCAAGCACGGCCCTCCCTGGCGCGTGTTGGGCCAGGCACCAGCGTTGCGCTCGCCAGGCCAGCACTTGGTCCCAGGAGAGGAAGTCGCCCCGGATGAGCAGAGGGCAGGTTATAGGCTCGCGCGGGCATCGTCTTCCCTACCGGCGTCTCCCTGCCCACCGTCGTTACCGGGCTAGGTCGTCGCTCCAAGGTGCGTCCAGAATTCACCCGCTCGATCCCGGACCCGGATGAGGCCGCTCCGCGGCGGTCCATCTAGCAGCCCCGTCACCGGTGCTCCTCAAGGCTGAGGCGGTGGAGGCTAGAGCACGGGATCGCCCGGACGCCTGGATAACTCGACGAGGTGCTTCTAGAGGTCCGTCAGGCTTCATATGCCGGGTAGAGGCGAGGCAGCTTGGTGCGGGCGTCGACGGTGGTGAACTGCCAATTGATGCGCGCCGTGGCGGCGGTGCGGCGATCGGCCCACGCGGTGACGGCCTCCTCCAGCGCGGTGCGGTCGCCGAGGCGTTGGCGGAGGCATTGGCGCTGGAGCACGCT
>JALYMD010000309.1 GCA_030773875.1 Chloroflexota bacterium
CGCGAGCGGCGGATCGGCGGCAACGACCTACGGATCAGTGGGGCGGAAACGGCAGTGCCAGCCGCTGTCCCTCAGCAGCGCCGGTCACCCGGTAGGCGCGGTCCGAACAGTCCCAGCCAGACCATCCGGGGCGACAATAACCAGCCGACGGGCGGTTATCGCACATTGGCTGCGGGGGTGTCAAAAGACGCAACCCCGCAAAACACTGGTAGAGCCGTGACTTCAAGGCCCTGATGACCCGTATCCAGGGCCGCATCTCGCGCCAGCCAGCCATCGACGGAGATGCGGTGCGAGCCCTGAGATCGCTGCTCAATCCACGGAGCATTCTACGTGTCACCACATGAAATGGATGCCGCTCTGAATGTGGGGGTGGTTGAGTTGTCAATCATCGTCCGTCCCCATTCCGGTTTCCGGCGGGTCACGGGGCACGTTCCCAATTCCCCGCGGACGGCCCCTGAAGGTGACACCGGTACGGGCTGAGGCGCGGACCGTATCCCAGCCCGTGGTACACTCGAATACCCGCAGGTCGCCCCGTTCGTGCGATTTCGCGTCGCCGGGCGTCGGCGACCTAGTCGATGTCTCCACGTGGCCCGACTGGGGCTGCGGGGCGTGCCGAGGAGGAAACGCGGCCGGTCCCGGCGGCTCGCCGGCGGCCGACAGCTCACGCGCTATGGCTCGGTTCGTGTTTGGTCTGCTCGTCGTCATCGTGGCCTTCGCGCAGGCGACCATCCTTCCGGCCCTGGTGCCGATGGATGTCCTGCCCGATGTCACGTTGGTGCTACTCCTCGTCTGGAGCGCATTGCGCGGTGTCCCCGAGGGCGCGCTCTGGGTCTTCGGGGTGGGGCTGCTGCTGGACCTGCTGGCGCTGGACCGACTGGGCACGAACGGGCTGGCGCTGCTAGTTGTCGCCTTGATGGCGGGATTGGCGCGTCGCCGGTTCTTCCACAGCGGGCTCGTCTTCCCGATTGTTCTCGCCATTGCGGCGACCATCGGTCACGCGCTGGTGCTCTTGCTCCTCCGTGGCATCGCGAACGTGGGCCCTATTGGCATCAATCCAGGCGTGATCCTGCTTCATGCCCTGCTGAATGCACTCCTCGTGCCGCCGCTCTACCCGGTTGCTGCTCGCATGGACCGCTGGCTCTTGGAGGCGAAGGCCTAATGGCACGACGCAAACGGATCCCTTACGACCCGCCGGGCAACCGCAAGAAGCGGCGCCGCCGCGGGCCGATCCCCGGCGCCGACCAAATCTTCCTCTCCCGCCGGATGTTCGTCGCCAAAGGTGCGGTCGTCACAGCCTTCACTGCACTGGCAGGCAAGCTTGGGTTCATGCAGGTAGCCCAGCACGCCGATTATCGACAGCAGGCCCAGAACAATGTGCTCTGGCCGGTTCTGCTCAAGGCGCCGCGTGGCCTCATCTATGACCGCGCGAACCGGATGCTGGCGGACAATCGGCGCTCCTGGGAGGTCCGGGTGATTCCGGACAAACTCCCGGAGAAGCCAGCGGAGCGGGACGCGGTCGTGGATCGCATCAGCGCCGAGTTGGGACTGCCCGACGCGCTGGTGATCGACCCCGCCGAGGTGCCCATCGGGTCGGAGCAGACGGTGTACGCCGGCGTGATCCGGGCGATGCAGGCAGCGGGCGTGGTGGGCGTCCGCGGGCGGGAGACCACTCCCGAGGAGTGGCTGACGTTCATCGCCCGAGAGGCGAATCCGAATCGGAACTACCTGCTGCTGTTGGAGGATGACCTGTCGGTTGACCAGGCGGCCCAACTCCGTGCGGCCCTGCCGGGCTTGCCCGGCGTGAAGGTGATGAATCGTCTCCGCTATGCGATCGGTAACACTGGGGACCCACGGTCGGAGGTCATCGCCAAGAGCGATGTTCCCCGTGAGGTGGCCCTAAAGCTGGAGGCTAACAAGCTCTACCTCCCCGGTTTGGTGCTTGACAACGAGGTGCTGGTGCGCCGCTACCACGGCGGCGAGACCATGTCCCACGTCCTCGGCTTCGCCCGTAAGGTGGACGAGGAGGCGCTGAACGCGCCTGAGAATCAGGACGAGTTCGGTAAGCCCATCTATAAGTTGGACGACATCATCGGCGTCGATGGCCTCGAATACACCTTCGAGGAGCAACTGCGGGGCAAGAAGGGCCTGGTGACCGTCGAGGTCGATACCCATGGCGTCGAGCAGCGCAAGCTGATCGACACTCAAAAGGACTCCCTGCCGGGCAAGAACCTGAAGCTGACAATCGACCTGGAGTTGCAAGCGGCGATTACCAAGGCTCTTGCCGACGGCATCACCTTCTCCAATGAGGATCGCAAAGCAAAAGCGACCCAGGGCAAGGCGAAGCCGCTCAAGCACCCGGCCCAGAAGGGCTCAGTGGTGGCCATCGACCCTCGGAGCGGGGAGGTGCTGGCGCTGGTCAGCTACCCGCTCTACGACAATCAGCTCTTCGTCGATGGCATTTCGACTCGCAAGTACCAGGAGTACACTGCCAAGGACCGCGGCGAGCCACTCCTGAACAAGGCCATTGCCGGGGAGTACCCGCCTGGCTCGACCCTTAAAACCTTTCTCGCCGCCTCCGCCTTGAACGACAAGAAGATCTCCCGGACAACCACCTTCACCTGCACGGGCGAGATCAAGGTGCCCTACGACTGGGACGAGTCCAAGGGCACCTTCCACCGCTGCTGGCTGGCGGAGGGGCACAGCACCGTCGACGTGTACGGGGCCCTTGAGCAATCGTGCGACGTCTTCTTCTATAACGTCGGTGCACCGGAGGATAAGCTTGAAGGTGCTCCCCAGGCGTTGCGCTATTACGACTACAACCCGAACACGGGTCTGAGCGGGGAGAAGCACTTCTTCAAGGGCCTCGGCATCGAGCAGATTCAGAAGGACCTCACGCGGCAGTTCTGGTTCGGCAACCCCACGGGTCTGGACCTCCCCGGCGAGCGCCCGGGCGTCGTCCCAACCCCTGCCTGGCTGGCGCGGACGAACCCGGAAGAGAACTGGTCCCTTAGTGCGACGCTTAATGTCTCCATCGGTCAGGGATACTTCCTGGCGACGCCCCTCCAGGTTGCCCTCAACACCGCGGCCGTGGCGAACGGTGGCACCGTCCACAAGCCCCTCCTGATCAAGGAGATCGTCGATGCTGACGGCAAGGCGGTGGAAACGTTTGGGCCGAAAGTTCTTCGCCAACTGGGACTGAAGCCGCAGCACATCGAGGCCGTCCGGGAGGGGATGCGACGGGTCGTGCATGGCGAGAAGGGCACGGCACGTCAGGCGATCAACGTGGAAACCGGGCAGATGGTCACCAAGTGGCCGCTCACCAACCCGGAGGGCGAGGACCAGATTGAGATCGGCGGCAAGACGGGAACGGCCGAGTTCGGCGAGGTGGACCCGGAAGACGGCCGCTACACCCGCGCCCACGCCTGGTTCACGGCCTTCGCCCCGTTCGACAAGCCGGAGATCGCCATTGCCGTGATCATCGACGATGGCGGTGAGGGGTCCAGCTACGCGGTGCCCGTCGCGGACAAAGCCTTCCGGGCCTACTTTGAGCTATCGGGCAAGCGTGAACGGGGTCTGGTCCTGAGCAAGGACGGCAACCCAGCCGTCGGCGGTTCGACCGGCGAATCAAGCGCCGTAGGTACCCCTGCTCCCGGCTCCATCGTCTCCCCGAACGCGGACGAGGGAACAGCGGGCGACCGATAGGAGCGCCTCGTCCAGTTGCGGGGAGGCCCAAGGCGTTTTCATGAACGACCATGCTTCAGCCTCTGCTTCGCTTCCGCCCCACGTCCATCTCGGGCTGCACCACGTCGGCATCGTCGTGGCCGACATGGAATCGGCCCTCGCGCGTTACGCGGCGCTCGGGTTTGGCGCGGGGGAACGGTTCGAGGTGCCAGAGCAGGGCGTGATTGCGGTGACATTCCAATCCGGCCCCGGATACGTGGAACTCATCCACCCAACCGACACTGATGGGCCGATCGCTCGCTTCCTCGCCAAGCGAGGCGACGGAGTGCATCACGTAGCCTACCGCGTGGCGAATCTGTCCGAGACGCTGGACCAGCTCGCCGCCGTGGGCGTCCGCCTTATCGATGCCACGGCGCGTAGTGGGACCCATGGTTGGCGCATTGCCTTCGTTCACCCTGAGTCCTGCGCTGGTGTGCTGACGGAGCTGGTCGAGGTGCCGGAGTCGGGGAAGTAAACCGATCGTCTCGAGGCGAGCGTGGAGCGACGCACGCGTCGATTCTACCCAAACGCGCCGACAACTGCTGACGTACACTCCCCCTGGATGACCGTCATCGACGGGATGACGCATGGGGCTACCCCCGGGGACCCCGGCATCGCCTTCCACCCGAAGGGTCCGCATCAGCCATGACGAACACCCGCACCGCTGCTACTGATCGCTCCGTTGTCACCGACTCGGGCATCGAGATCGAGCCGGTCTACCGCGCCCCGGAGGTTCCGCCGGATCTGCCCGATCCTGGTCTCTTCCCCTACGTGCGCGGCATCTATCCGACCATGTACCGCGGCCGGCGCTGGACGATGCGCCAGTATGCCGGCTTCTCCTCCGCCGAGGAGAGCAACCTTCGCTACAAGATCCTGCTGGCCCGGGGCACCACTGGGCTGAGTGTCGCATTCGACCTGCCAACCCAGCTCGGGCTCGATTCGGACGATCCCCGAGCCTTCGGGGAAGTCGGGCGGGTCGGAGTCGCGATTAGTACCCTCGATGACATGCGCCGCCTCTTCGACGGCATCGACCAAGCTGCGGTCACCACTTCAATGACGATCAACGCCCCCGCGGCGCTCCTGCTCCTGATGTACCAGATCGTCGCGGAGGAGCGTGGCACTGATGCCGCGGCCCTGGGGGGGACCATACAGAACGATATCCTCAAGGAGTACGCGGCCCGCGGCACCTACATCTACCCGCCGCGTCCCTCGATGCGGCTGGTCACCGACACCTTTGCCTACTGCCGGCATCACCTCCCGGCCTGGAACACCATCTCCATCTCCGGTTACCACATCCGAGAGGCTGGCTCTTCCGCGGCTCAGGAGATTGCCTTTACCCTCGCCAACGCCCTGGCCTACCTGGAAGCGGCGGTCGCGGCCGGCCT
>JALYMD010000310.1 GCA_030773875.1 Chloroflexota bacterium
AGGACGTCTCGGGTGTGTTGAAGTCGCCGTGTGCGTCGAGCCAGATCAAGCCGATCGGTGTACCGGCCCCGTCCGCCTGCTGAAGACCGGACACCACGCCGATACTGGCAGTGTCGTCCCCGGCCAGAACAAGGGCGGCCGCATTGGCACGCCGGGCAGAGGCGACATGGAAAGCGGTGCGAGCACCAAGCCGGCCAATGTTGACGGCAGTACGCCCGTCTTCCCGCTCAGCCGGGTCCAGCGTTGCCTCGAGAAGCTCGCTAACCTCCCGACCGGCGGCGGCCAGGCGGTCTGCCAGTCCTGCGTCGAGCAGAGCAGCAGGCCCGGCACCGAGCCCCTCCGCTCGCTCATCGTAGCGATACGGGACGGTCACGAGTTGGAGGCGCATGCGAAAGCTCTCCTCATTAAGCGCGGTGGTACCCATCGGCAACGGCAACTAGCACATACAGCCGATCCGATGAGGGAACGACGGTGCGATCCGATTCTAGCGCGACACGGGCACGGATGTGATCAACGCGATGCGGCTCCCATGACCATCCAGGAGGCGCGCGACGATCCCGGCAGTGTTCCAGAAGGTGTTGAACGCCGAACGCATTCTCTTCGCCTGGAGCCTTCCGGATCCTTAGGCCTAGTTGCTGAACACGTGGTGATGCCCGGAGGACTTCGGTCGCAGCCAGTGCCGCTACGCCATGAACCTCACGACGCTCGCTGATCGCAGCCTGTAGTCGCGCCGACGCAACACCAGAGGGGAATCGCCGAGTGCTCCCTACCCGCAGTCGCCTCGAAGGAGGTGGCATCGCGACGACGGGTACAATGACGGTCGCGTGGGCGATGTGCCCGCGATCTCCCGTTCACCGTCCTCGTGATCGTCACCGACGTCGCGCGGGCGAGTGGCTGCCCCGCCGAGACGACGCCGTTGGCTTCCACTCCGGGTTCCCCACGCTCCAATGCTGGTCCTCGCTCGCATACCGGGCGAGCCGGGGGTGCGTCGAGAGCGCAATCGCGTCCTCCCGGTCCGGCCACGGCTCCGGACCTCAACGCTGAGAACCTCTATCAACTTCTGGGCGTCTCCTACACCGCCAGCCCTGCCGAGATCACCCGCGCGTACCGGGCTGCCATGAAGCGCGTCCACCCGGACCGCCAGCGCTCAGACCTGCGTGGTGCCGCGGAAGAGCACGCCAAAAAGCTCAATCACGCCTACGCCACTCTCTCGAAGCCGATCAAGCGCCAGGCCTACGATCGAACCATCCGCTCAGAGGTCCTGCAGGACCAGCTCATGAACAGCTACGTCGGCGGCTTCACCACCCCCCGGACGGGCGGGCAGGATCCGAGCAACCAATCCCTGCGGCGCAAGCCAACTGCGGCCGAACGACGCGACCAAGCCCGGGTTGACCGCTCCGCGCTGATTAGCGTTGTCGTCGTCTTCGGCGGGCTGACCATCGGCATCATCGTGCTGCTCCTTCTCTGGTCAGCAGCGCAGGCACTGATCGAAGGCGTGTTCTAAGCGACATCTCTCACCACCGAGCCGGATCTTGCAAAAGGAGGAGTCATGGACGCCGTTGTCTTCGAGGAGGGTGAAGGCGAGATTCTCAGTCCCGGTCCCATCCGGGTACGGTTTCTCGCCCAGTCGCCGGACCATCCAGTCGCGATCACTGAAAGTACGGTGCCGCCTGGATTTCCGGGTCCTACACAGCACCGGCACGCCCAGATGACCGACATCTTCTATGTCCTGGAGGGAACCCTCGCATTCCATCTCGAAGGGGAGCGCCGCCTCCTCGGTCCTGGCTCCTTCGTGCTGGTGCCGCCGGGGGTTACGCACACCTTCGCGAACCCGGGGCCAGACCCCGCCCGTTTTCTCAACATCTACCAGCCAGCCGGCAACGAGCAATACGTCAAGGAAGTGGCCCAGCGGATGGCGGACGGACAGTCGCCATCGCAAAGCGAGATGGCCGAGATCGCGTCCAGGTATGACTTCGCTCCGGTCCCCGAAACGACTTGAGGGGCGTCCTACAGACGGGGAGTGAGGCAGGGACTACCCGCAAAGGACGGCCTGACGAGGGCTGCAAGACGTCGCATCGACGGCCTTAGCCGGTTTCAGAAACCATCACCCAGGGTTCGCCGCGATGGATCGTGACCATCCGTTCAGCTTGGGTGGCCATCCCGCGCAGGATCACCTCATGCTGACCGGGAGTCATGTCGCCGGCAGCTAATGCGCGGTTCATGTCCGCGACCATCCGGCGCTGGACGGCTTGAATCAGGGCCGCACGTTCGATCCCCTGCGCGTCGGCCATCTCCGCCAAACTCTCGCCAGCCTCAAACCGGCGCCCGATCTCGATCGGACTGAGTTCAAGCGTCTGACCGA
>JALYMD010000311.1 GCA_030773875.1 Chloroflexota bacterium
GCCACCTCGGGCACGCGGTGGTGGTTGACGGGAACGCGGACGTGGTGGCCTGGGCTGGAGACTCCGAAACGCGGATGTTCTTCCGGTCGTCGGCCAAACCCTTCCAGGCCACTCCGCTGGTGGCGAGCGGCGCCGCCGATGCGTATGGCTTCACCACTGAGGAACTTGCCCTGGCCTCTGCCTCCCACAATGCGACGGCGGGCCATCAGGGGGTTGTCGCCTCAATGCTGATGAAAGCCGGTCTCCACGAGAGCGATCTCCAGTGCGGTATCGCCCCTCCCATGGATGAGGAGGAGAAGGCCCGCGTGACCCTGGGCCTCACGCAGCCCTCGCTCATCCAGTGCGAGTGTTCGGGCAAACATGCCGGAATGCTTGCCACCTGCCGGCACCAGGGGTGGCCGATTGAGGACTACCTGGAGCCGGGCCATCCCCTGCAGCAGGAGATCCGGGCGATTCTCGCCGCGGCGTGTGGCGTACCTGCCGACTCGCTGGATGTGGCAACCGACGGGTGCGGCCTTCCCACCTTTGGCGCTCCCGTCCGGGCCTTCGCCACCGCCTACGCGGTGCTCGCCGACCCGGATGGCGCGCGCTGGGACGGGCCACAACCGTACCGGGCCGCCCTGCTTCGCCTCCGGGAGGCAATCGTGACGCACCCTGATCTGGTGTCCGGGGATGGGGAGATCGACACGACCATTATGCGCGTCACCGGGGGAAAGGTCGTCGCCAAGTTGGGGGCCGAGGGGCTGCTCTGCATGGCCATCCCCGAGCGTCGCCTGGGCATTGCGATCAGTGACAGTGGTGGCTCGGAGCGCGGTATCGGTCCAGGCGCCGTGGCGGTCCTTGGGCAGTTGGACCTCCTCGACGATGAGACGCTCACCGCCCTGCGACAGGAACTTTGCCCGCCCGTGAAAAACTTCGCCGGCCAACCGGTTGGGGAAATCCGGCAGGTCTTGACCCTGAGCCGCGCCTGATCCTCGCGACCGCAGCCTCACCAAATCCTGGCGGCGGTACCCGCGGGACCACTCGACTCATCGTGGACGGCGGAGGACATGCTCACCGAGAGCGCTCCGCCCCTCTCAACTTCACGGTTACCTGACGTGATGAAGCTGCTCATGCACCCGCCGTGGGCGTGTTCGTGGGACTCAAGCCATTGGAAGGGCACCTTGCCATGCTGACTATTCGCCAATCGAAAGTCCTCCACGGTCCGAATATTTGGGCTCGGGTGCCGGTCATCCACCTGGTGGTCGACCTTGGCGAGTTGGAGGACCGGCCCACAAACATGATCCCGGACTTCACGCCGCGCCTCGTCGCCCTGCTTCCCTCCCTCGACGACCATGTCTGTTCCGTGGGCCGCCGCGGCGGGTTCGTTGAGCGGATGGAGGAGGGGACCTGGATGGGTCACGTGCTTGAGCACGTGGCGCTGGAGATGCAACGGCTTGCCGGAGGAACGGTGACCCGCGGGAAGACGCGGACGACGGATGAGCGGGGTGTCTATAACGTCATCTACTCGTATCAGCAGGAAGATGTTGGGATTGCCGCTGGCCAACTGGCTGCTCGTCTTCTCAATCATCTCGTTTACGGGACTGAAGCGGGCTTCGATCTCACCAAAGAGATCGAAGAGCGGGTTATTCGCCTTGCCGAGCGCCGCGCCTATGGACCGTCAACGCTTGAGATCGTCTCGGAGGCGGAAGGTCGCGGCATCCCGGTGATGCGGCTCTATCCCGACCGCTCGATCGTTCAATTGGGACAAGGTCGCTACCAACGACGCATTTGGGCCACCCGGACGTCAACGACCTCTGGTACGGCGATGGACATTGCCGGCAACAAACATCTCACCAATCAGTTGCTCCGTGACTTGGGCATACCGTCACCTCGCGGGGTGGCCGTGAGCGATGAACACGAGGCCGTGCGGCAGGCGGCCCGGATGGGCTATCCGGTTGTATTAAAGCCCATTGACGGGAATCATGGACGTGGGGTTTGCGTTGACCTGGCCGATGAGCAGGCCGTGCGGGGCCATTTCGCCGTGGCTCAAGCGGAAAGCCGCAGCGGCTCGGTGATCGTCGAGCAGATGATGCGCGGCAAGGACTTCCGGGTCCTGGTCATCAATAACGAGGTCGTCGCCGTTGCCGAGCGGGTGCCGGCGCATGTCGTGGGTGATGGGGCAACCACCGTCGAGGAACTCATCCATCGCACGAATGCGAATCCGCTCCGGGGCGTGGGCCACGAGAAATCCCTCACCCGCATCTCCATCGACCGTCACGTCCACGAAATGCTTGCGAACCAGAACCTCACGTTGGCCGCTGTGCCCGAGGCTGGGCGCTTCGTCCAGCTCAAGCAGACGGGCAACATGAGCACGGGTGGCACGGCGATCGATCGCACGGACGAGGTGCACCCGGACAACGTGGAGATCGCCCTTGAGGCGGCCATGAGTGTCGGGTTGGACATTGCGGGCATCGATTTCGTGACGCCCGACATCACCCGATCGGTCAATGAGGTGGGTGGGGGAATCATTGAAATCAATGCCGCGCCCGGCTTCCGCATGCACACGCATCCCACCGAGGGGTTGCCTCGCCAAGTCGGCCGTGCCGTGGTGGACATGCTGGTCAAGCCGGGTGATCCGTCGCGTGTGCCCATCGTGGCAGTCACGGGAACGAATGGCAAAACCACGACGTCGCGCATGATTGCCCACATCATCCAGACCGCGGGCCGATCTGTGGGACTCACGACCAGCGACGGCATCTACATTTGCGGCACGCAGATCGCCGCGGGAGACATGGCCGGTCCCGACAGCGCCCGAATGGTGTTGAGGAATCCGCGTGTCGAGGTGGCGGTGCTGGAAACGGCGCGCGGGGGAATCCTGCGGGATGGTCTTGGATTCGACCGGTGCAACGTTGCGGTGGTCACCAATGTCGCCAGCGATCACCTGGGAATCAGAGGCGTCGATACCGTGGAGGATCTGGCTCAGGTGAAGGCGGTCGTGCCGGCGTCGGTCTTTCGCGACGGAACGAGCGTGCTCAACGCGGACAACCCGTGGACCGTCGACATGGCCCGCACCGCCCGGGGCGAGATCATCTTTTTCAGCATGGACGAGTCGAACGACGTGGTTCGGGATCATATTGGCAGGCGTGGTCGGGCGGTGGTCCTTCGTCAGACACCGCGCGGCGGCATGATCACGCTGCTCGATCCCATTCGCGAAACGAACATCCTGCTCGCTCAAGAGATTCCCGCGACGTTCGATGAGCGGGTGCAGGTGAATGTGGCCAACGCCCTGGCCGCCACCGCCGCTGCCATTGGACTTAATGTGCCACTGGCCTGCATTCGCGCGTCACTCCGGACCTTTAGCAGCGCCTTTTGGCAGACGCCTGGCCGCTTCAATCTCATGTCGATCGAGGGTAGGGACGTCGTTCTGGATTACTGCCACAACGCCCATGCGCTTGAGGGAATCGCGGATTTCGTGGGACGCGCTGCCGCACCTCGGTCGATCGCGGTGATCGCGATTGCTGGTGATCGACGTGATGAGGATATCCGTGAGTTCGGGGAGTTGGCAGGCCAGACGTTCGACCACATCGTCATTCGCGAGCACGACGATCTGCGCGGCCGCCAGCCCGGAGAAGTCGCTCGGATGCTTCAGGAGGCGGCCGTCGCAGGGGGATTGCCGATCACGGAGACGACCATCGTGCTTGACGAGATTGAGGCCATTCACCAGGCGACCGACATGGCGTCGCCCGGGGATCTGGTGGTGGCCATGGTCTACCGGATTCCTCAGGCGTGGGAAGCGCTTGCCGATCGTGCCAAGCTCGTCGCGCAGATTTGAGCTAGGGGATAGTCGTCCTTCGCTCAAGGAAAGGCAGGCGGCCAGGTGGGCCAGACATGGCCTCGAGGCGTGACGCCAACGACCGCGAGTGGACCACGCGGCCCGCGTGGGGACCCGCGATTGCCACCGAGCCGGCGTCGTGTTCGGAGGCGCGGCCAAGCGATTGGGTTAGGACACAGGTGATCGGAGCAATCACTGGCGAGGTGTAATACGTCCTCCGGATGATCACGAGAGGTTCCTGGGGTGGCGTTCCTGGGGCCACCAGTGGAAGCGGGTATGGGCCTTGACCCGAACGCGCTCCCGCTCCAGGACCC
>JALYMD010000312.1 GCA_030773875.1 Chloroflexota bacterium
GTGGCGGCGCGCCCGGTCGGCTAGGCGGTCCATGGTCGGCCCGGGGATAGGCTCGGCGTTGGGTCGTTCCCCCTCCGCTGGCCCAAGATAGCTCCAGACCTCTGGCAGCGCGATCAGCCGGGCTCCGGCCCCCGCCGCCCGGTCAATCAAGGCCAGCGCGGTCTCCAAGTTGGCTGCCTTGTCGTCCCGCGAATTCATCTGGACAGCGGCGACCCGGAGCAGGTTGTCAGTGGCGGCACTGGGATTCATGAGACGGCCTCCTGTTCGCAGCGGGTGGGCGGCGGCATGGCCGGCATGGTAGCACGCGGAAGGCACCCCGGCTGTCCGGTCATGCCCTAGGGCTCTGACACGTCGACAGATGACGGGGCACCACGGCTTCTGACCGCCTTCCCTGCCCAAACCCGTTTCGACGTCGCCGAGGCGCCCCTCTCTCCCTCGCACAGGCCTGGACCGGAGCCAGGGGGTAAGCGCCGTACCGCGACCCCGAGATACACGCCAACTGGAGCTCAGGTTACAGGAACAGCACACGCACCACGGCGCTGACGCAGAGAATCAGCACCAGGGCGATCAGCAAGGTCAGGATGACCAGGCAGGAGCGGGATGCCGAGCCGATCCCTTGCGGATCGCTCGGCGCCGTCGGAGCGCCGTCTGGGCCGGGAAGCAGCGTCCGCCCTGATGGGTTCTGATCCGGGCGCGGGTCGGAGCCGTTTGATGCCACAGCGTCTGGTCCCTCGAATCGGAGTTACGGACGGCGCTTGCTGGCGCGCGGGGAACGGGGCGTGGGCGTCGCTGAGGCGGGAGCCGGCGAGGCACCAGCCGGGGGCTCCATCAGCGAGAGCCGCCAGACGTGGACAATGCGTGTCAGGGCCGTGAGGTGGGTGGCCACCGCCAGGATCCAAAGCGCCCAGAGCGGCCGGTCGATCAGCAGGCAGAGCGCCAGCAGGACGACCCGTTCCGGCCGCGCGACCAACCCTACCGAGGCGGTGTAGCCAGCCGCTTCCGCCCGCGCCCGCGCGTAGCTGATCAGCAGCGCCCCGGCCGCCGCCACGAAGACGAGGATCGCGCCGAGGTCGTCGTCCCCCGTCCCGAGCAGGTAGACCAGCACGCCGAGGTAGACGACCACCTCCGAGTAGCGGTCCAGCGTGGAATCCAGGAAGCCGCCGAAGCGAGTCATCGTCCCAGTCGCCCGGGCCACCGCGCCGTCAACCATGTCGAACGCGCTCGCCAGGAGAAGGAGAGCACCGCCCCAACGAGGGTGTCCGGTGGCGATCACAATGGCCACCAGTGCGTTGAGCAAGAGCCCGATGACCGTCAGCATGTTGGGCGTGAGGCCGAGGCGCGCCACGGCGCGTCCCAGGATCAGCATGTAGCCCCGGACCCAATGCCCGATGCGCTCCGAGATCACTGGACGCCTCCCGCCTCGCCCAGCCCCAGTGCGATTCGACCGCGCCTCCCAACCTCCGGCGCCCTCACGGTGTCAATCCTCGCCGCCACGGTGCGGCTCCAGCGGCAGCGCCCGCCTCCGTATAGACGTCGAGCACTTGGGCTGCGATGCGCGGCCAGGCGTAGCGCTGGGCGGTGACGCGCCCCGCCGCGCCGAGGCGCACCCGCAGTTCCCGATCGGCAAGCAGCCGGACCAGCGCCAGGGCCAGGGCCTGTGGGTCCTTGGGTGGCACCAGCAAACCCTCACGTTCGTGGGTCAGCACGCTCGCGTAGCCGGGGATGTCCGTCGCCACCACGGGTTTGCCAGACGCCATCGCCTCCAGCAGCACGAACCCGAAGCTTTCGTTGCGCGTGGACGGCACGCAGCAGACATCGCAACTCGCGTAGTAGCGCGCCTTGTCCTCCCCGGACACGAATCCGACGTACTCGACGCCGCTGATCCCGTAGCGCAGCGTCACCCCCTCAAATCGCTCCGGTCTGCCGGTGCCGACCACCGTCAGGCAGGCCGCGGGGAATTGCTGCCGGATCAGCGGCATCGCCCGTAGCAGATACTTGAACCCCTTCCGGGACTCGTCGAACCGTCCGACGAACAGGATCCGCGGCACGCCGTCCGATGCCCACGGAAACGGCTCGACCTGCTCTCCGTAGCTGTCGACGTCGATCCCGTTGGGAATGATCTCGTAGGGACCCTCGAAGTACTGGCGCACAAACTCCCGCGCCGGCTCGGAGACCGCGATCCGGCCATCCAGCCGGGTCAGCACAAAGGACATGTACGGCTTGAAGGCGGTGTACCAGGGGTTGGAGGCCCGGAAGGCGTGGAACGTAGCGACGTTGATCGCCTGGGAGTTGAGCAGGACCATGTACGGCAAGACCGGCATCAGCGGTTCGTGGAGGTGGACCACGTCGAACCGCTCCCGCCGCATCAACGCCTTCACATCCGCGTAGAGTGTTACGTCGAGCGTCAGTCGCGCGCGGGCGCCGCCGGCCGGGATTGCCACCGCTCGGCCGACCCCGTAGAACCCGTCGCCCACCTCAAGACCGCCCCGGGTTGCCCTCGGCGCGATCACGACGACCTCGTGCCCGAGACGAAGGTACTCCGTCCGGAGGTGGGCGATGTGCTCCGACACCCCACCGGGATGGTGGAAGTTGTACGGTGAGACCAGCGCGATCTTCACGCCCCCGCGTCCCCGCGCCGGCTCGCGATCCTGGCGGCGGGCTCGACACAGGCCCCCGCAGCCTGATGCCACGGGTGCTGCGTGCCCACGTCGCCCACAGCTATTCCACTCCCATCAGCGATTCCGGCTCGCAGCGGAACCAGGTCTACCCTGAATCGCCCGATCATAGCACGGGCCGTGCTTTCGGCGGGTGACCAGTGCCGCTTTCGCTATCCGGTCCATGATGTCCAAGGGAACCGTCACCCGCGCGAGCAGGCCGTGACAGGTCGACGCGCTGGGGTACCAGCGCCGGAATGGGCGCCTCGCCGTCATGTAGAGATTCACACGACTTACGAAACCGAGCGTCACGGTCAGTTCGGGGCGCCATGGTGAGAGACAATCGAGCGGTCCTGTCCGCTCGATCGGATGTCCTCGTCACTCGATCGTGAGAGCCTGGGAGGGAAGGATCCGAATCATGGTTTCCCGGCGACAATCGGCGTGGCTTGCAGCGGCCCCAAGGCTACCGGCGACGAACGGCAGCCCAGAGCAGCCGGCCGGCTTCGGCGGCGAGGCGTCCGCCGGTGCGGAGCGCTTTCCCGGCCAGCCAGCGGGCCGTTCCGCGCACGGCGGCCACGTCGTCGTCCAGGTCCTTCGGGGTCAGCTTGACGCGGTTCAGGTGCTCCTCCGCCACGCCGGGCGGACAGGACCGCAGGGCCTGACGGACGGCAAAGAGCAGGACGAAGAGGTCGTCGAGTTGCCCGGCGACCGGGATGATTCCGGGCACAAGGTCCACCGGGGAAACGGTGTAGGCGCCGCCGACCACGAGAGCCGTCTTGGCCTGCTTCGGCACCCGGGGATCGCCGGCAAGGTGGGCAGCGAGCCGCACGTAGCGTGGCAGCCGACGAAGGGCCGCCCAGAACCCCTCCAGCACGGGGTCGTCAATCGTCCCTTTGACCTTCGATGCGCCCGCCCGCCCCTCGGGCCGGGCTTGGCCTGGTTGGCTCTGCCCACCCGGCGCGGGCCTGGCCCCCGCCGTGTCTATCGGTCTCGGGTGATCGGTCTCTGCGCTAGGACTCACGCTTGCCGGCGCCGGTTCTCGGTGGGCATCCATGCAACAATCCTCCGCCCTCTCAGGGGTGATCTCGTCCCCCGCCGAGGAATCGTTCCGGCGGCGATGCAAAGACGATGCCTCGACGACGACGTGGCTATGAAGTGGCGGACCGAGGCGACTCACGGTCCCCAGCATCGCCAGCTGGCTGGGAGACAGCACCAAGGGCAGAACAAAGAACAAGAGCGATTCGCGGACCGAACGGGTATCGTTGCCAGATCCCACTCAGGGGTTGGACGCGGCGGGCGACCAGCAGTGAGAGTTCTCCCACGACCTTGGAGTTAGCTATTGATCTGGTGCGCCGGTGTCGTCACCCTAGACCGTCGTAAAGAGCGGCGAGGCCGCCTGGGGTCTTGTCAGCCGCTGACAAGCTGGCGGAGAACGAAGATGGCGTTGGCGGGCCGCTCGGCGATGCGGCGGGTGAAGTACGGGTACCACTGGGTGCCGTAGGGGACGTAGACGCGCATCCGGTAGCCAGCCGCGGGGAGCGCCGTCTGCTCATCCCGGCGGACGCCGTAGAGCATCTGAAATTCCCACCGGTCCGACGTGATCCCCTGCTGCTCCACGTGCTCCCGGGCCGCCCGGATCAGGTTTGGATCGTGCGTGGCGATGGCCGGGTAGCGACCCGCGTCGAGCAGACGCCGCATCAGCCGCTCGTAGGCCGCGTCCACCTCTCGCCGGTCCTGGAAGGCGACGGGGGGCGGCTCGGCGTAGGCACCCTTGACCAGCCGGACCCGCGCCCCGCGGGCGATCATCCGCTCGCCATCCTCCGCTGATCGTTTCAGGTAACTCTGGATGACCGTGCCAACCTGGTCGGGGAACCGGGCGTGCAGGGCCTCGGTGATCTCAATAGTCCGCTCCGTGTAGGCCGAGCCCTCCATGTCGATGCGGACGAATCCGCCGACCTCCCGAGCCGCCTCCAGGATAGGGACCATGTTCTCCCGGGCCAGGTTGTCCCCCAGATCCAACCCGAGCATGGTCAGCTTGACAGAGATGTTCGGCTCCAGATCGGCTGCAGCCATCCGGCGCAGGATGGTGACGTAGGAGCTGGCCGCGGCCCGGGCTTCCTCAACCGTGGCGACGTTCTCCCCGAGTTGGTCCAGCGTGGCAGTCATGCCCTGGGCGGCGATACCGCGCACGGCCTCCAGCGCCGTCTCCAGGTCTTCCCCCGCCACAAAGCGCCGGACCAGCCCCTTGGAGAAGCCATTGCGCCGCATCAGCCCTTCGACCGTCCGGTTGTCGGCCAGCGCTAGCATCGGGCGCCGCAGGATCTGCTGCATCTGCATCGGACGGACCTCCTCCGGATGTTCGTGGGTTGCTCGGCCGCGACGGGCGTCGTAGAGCGCCCTATCCGGTCCTGCCGGACGAGCGGAGCCAATCCACCCCGCCAAAGTATCCCACCGCTTCCCGATCGGGCGAGGGAGCGCTTCACCGTCACGGCTACTGGTGCAACCGGCGTGCCCCTAACTGGCACCGCAATGTGCGGCTACCGGCACCAGCAGGCATCACGGGCTCTACCGAACGAGACTTGGCCTGCCGCCCGCCCGGACACCGATTGGACCAGCGACGAACGCTGCAACCGCACTCAGCGCAGCGAGGGCCACGAACGGTGCCTCCACGCCGGCCACGTCGGCGAGAGCGCCCATGGCAGCGGGGCCGACGACGAGGCCGACATCGGAGGTGAGCCGAACCATGCCGACGGAGCGGCCACCCCGCCCGCCGAGGCGGACCAGCAGGTCACCGGCAGCGCTGTTGGCGGTGACCTCTCCCAAGGAGTAGAGAGCCAGGGGCAGGATCAGCCACCAGTGGCCGGGAGCAAGCAGCACCAGCAGCATGCCGATGGCGGCCGCCGCGTAGCCCGTCCCCAGGGCGCGGCGTCCACCCCAGCGCCGGATCGCGCGGCCGCCGGGTACGGCTCCGGCCAGATGCACGGTGCTGCTTGCCAGCAGCAGCGCCGAAATCTGGCCGGCAGAGGCATCGAAATGGTCGGCCGCGTAAAGCGGCATCGCGACGATAAAAATGCTGTAGTTGACGAACACCAGCAGGTTGGCCAGCAAAGGACCGACGAACGCGGCGCGGCTCACGCGTTCTTCGTCAAACCCTGGGGTTCCGGTGTCAGCATCCGGCTCGGCAAGGTCGGACGCGGCTCCCGCCGGGTCATCCGTGGGCGGGTCGGCGTCGCCGTCTGGGCGGGCACGAGTCCGCGATGGACGGCTCACGATGGCGCCGGTGGTCAGCACGCCGCCCAAAATGGCGGCCAGCCAGAAGACGCCGCGCCAACTCAACTGACTGGTCAGCACGCCCCCGGTCACCAGCCCGAACCCGCCACCAACGCCCGCGGCGAGGTTGAACGCCGTCATCGCCGCGCCGCCGCTCGATCGTGCCCGCAACACGGAGAGCAACCCGGCGCTGACCAGGAAGGCGATGCCAACCCCCTGAAGGGCCCGAGCCGGCAGGAGCGACGCCTGGCCGGCGGCGAGACCGGCCAGCACCGACCCGATCAGAAGCAGCAGGCCGCCGAGGGCGGCCGTCGTTCGCGCTCCGTGCCGGTCCACCAGGAACGCGGCTGGCAGGTTGGCGAGCAGCCGCCCCCCGAAGAAAGCCGCGGAGACGAACCCGTACCCGGTCCGGGTGAGATCCAGATCCCGCCGTGCCTCGGGCAACGCCGGCCAGACGATGTCCACGCACCAGTAGGTCAGCACGAGCGCGCCGATGGCCAGCGGGAAGGGGAGAACCGGAAGGGTGCCAGAGGGGCGTCGGCTCAAGCTCCTGCCTGCCAGGCACGCTCCAGGATCGCGACGTAGGCCGCCTCGTCCATCTCGCGGGCGTTGCTCGGGTTGGACCCGTTGCGCACGGAGGCCTCGGCGATGACCGGGAAGTCCGCGGGATCGAAGCCCGGCAGATCGGCGAGGCGCGGGATGCCGACGTCTCGTGCCAGCGCCGCGAGCGCATGGGCGCCCGTCGCGGCCGCTTCTGAATCCGGCACGGCATCGTTGGCGGCGCCCAGGGCGCGGGCGAGATCGGCGTGGCGCCCGGGGGCGGCCGGCGCGTTGTGGGCGAAGACGTGGGGCAGGAAGACGGCGTTGGCGACACCGTGCGGGGTGTCGTAGCGGCCACCGACCGCCTC
>JALYMD010000313.1 GCA_030773875.1 Chloroflexota bacterium
GTCCTCGACTGGTTCGGAGCGGGGCTCGGGAATGGAGACTGTGCCGGGTCACAAACATGAGGCGGCAGCAGCCGCTGGAGCGCCGAGGCGGACCCGGGACCGGGGACCTAGACAGAGGAGAGGTTGATGCGGGTGCACATGATCGAGCCGGGACGGGAGACGCTGCACGGGGTCTTCTCCCCCGACCTGCCGCCGGCGCTGACGGTCGACCCCGGCGACACCGTCGTCTTCCGAACTCTCGACGCCGGTTGGTGGCTGGAGCCGCCGATCGCACCCCGGGAGGAACGCCGCCGGTTCGACGACGCGCGGCCCGAGTGGCGCGGCAGCGGCCACGCGCTGTGCGGGCCGGTGGCGGTGCGCGGCGCGGAGCCGGGAATGACGCTGGAGGTGAGGATCGGGGACCTTCGTCCTGGGCAGTGGGGCCGGACCTTCGCCGGCGGCCCCCACTCGGACCTGAATCGCCGGCTCGGCGTGGCCGACCGGGAGGAGCTCCTCGTCTGGACCCTCGACCCCGAACTGATGATCGGGCGAAACCAGCACGGCCACAGCGTGGCACTGCGGCCGTTCATGGGAGTCCTCGGAATGCCGCCCGCCGAGCCGGGATCCCACCCGACGCGGCCGCCGCGTCCGACGGGCGGGAACATCGACTGCAAGGAGCTGGTGCCGGGCAGTTCGCTCTTCCTGCCCGTCGCGGTGGCCGGTGGGCTCTTCTCTACCGGGGATGGGCACGCCGTTCAGGGCGACGGCGAGGTCTCCGGCCAGGCCATCGAGTGCCCGATGGAGCGGTGCGAGCTCACATTTCTGCTCCATGAGGACCTGCGGCTTACCACCCCGCGCGCCCGGACGCCGGCGGGGTGGGTGACCTTCGGGTTCGACCGCGACCTGAACGAGGCGATGGCGGTCGCCCTGGAGGCGATGCTGGACCTCCTCGGGGAGATGGTGGGCGTGGACCGCCACGCGGCGCTGGCCCTTGCCAGTGTAGCGGTCGATCTTCGGGTCACCCAGGTGGTCAACGATGTCTGGGGGATCCACGCCCTCCTGCCGCACGGGGCGATCCGGTGACCGCGAGACCGCTGGACACCGCCCACCCGCTCCGGTCCCGCGCCGGGAGAGATGGGGGCGCGGCCTGCGATACTGGCGGAGAGGGAGGGCGGCGCTGGTCAGTTCCCGGCGACGCCGTCCGGCGTGACGGAATCGCCGGCTTCGCGGCCGTGGAGACCATGACGGCGATCCCTGGCGTAGAAGCGTGGGAGGGAATTCGACGGCGGTGAGCGAGCACGACCTGATCATGTCCCATCTCGAAGCGGCGGAAGACCGGTACCTGGACGATCTGCGCCATCTCGCGGGCATCGACTCCGGTTCCTACGACAAGCCCGGCGTCGATCGCGTCCAAGGCTGGTTTGCCGAGCGGTTCGCCGAGCTTGGCTTCGAGGTGGAGCGGCGACGCCAGGCCGAATGGGGCGACGATCTTGTTGCCCGGCGCCGGGGCGAAGGCAGGGCGCGGGTCCTGCTGATCGGCCACGCCGACACCGTCTACCCGCCGGGAACCGCCGCCACTCGGCCCCTCACCGTCGTGGGCGACCGCGTCCTCGGTCCCGGCACCTGCGACATGAAGGCGGGGTTGCTCTCCGGGCTCTACGCGCTGCGGGCGCTGGAAGAAACGGGCTGGCGGGGCTACGGGCTGATCACCGTGGTGATCGTCTCCGACGAGGAGATCCAGCAGCGCCACTCGGTCGATCTGCTGCGCGAGGAGGGGCCGCGGCACCACGCGGTGCTCACGCTCGAGGCGGCTCGGGCGAACGGCGACATCGTGACGTCGCGCAAGGCGAGCCGCTGGTACAGGGTGGAGGCGATCGGGAAGGCGGCGCACGCGGGTGTTGAGCCGGAGAAGGGGGCGAACGGAACCCTGGCGATCGCCCGCATCATCGACGCCGCCTTCGAATTGAACGGGCTGAAGCCGGGGATGACGGTCAATCCGGGCCGGATCGAGGGCGGCGCGAACCCCAATGTCGTTGCCGATCGCGCCTCCGTCCTCTTCGACCTGCGGACCTGGACCAACGCCGAGATGGAGGAGTTGGCCGGCGCGTTCCGCAGGATTGTCGATGCGCCTGGGGTGCCCGGGGTGACGGCGACCATGGATTTCAGCGGCGGACCCGGGATGCCGGCGATGGAGCGTTCGGCGGGGACCGTCCGGTTGGAACAGCACGCGATCGGGATCGCGGCCGATCTCGGCTTTGGGCTCAAGGGCGCGGCGACGGGCGGCGCCTCCGACGTCAGCCACGCGGTCCACGCCGGGACGCCGGGGCTCGACGGCCTCGGACCCGTGGGCGGGCTCGACCACAGCCCCGACGAGTACATCCTCCGCAGCAGCATCGTGCCGCGGACGGCCTTGCTAGCCCGGCTGCTGCAGGCGATCGCCGCCGACGAGGAGTTGACCCGTGGATAGCCCGCCGACGGATGGGGAGGCCCTTCTGGCGCGCCTGGATGAAGACGGGATCGAGCACCTCTGGGTCGTCTACCACGACTATGGTGGGCGCGCGGCGGCGAAGACGCTGCCGCGCGAGAGCTTTCGGAGCGCAGTCCGCGACGGCGTGGTCTTCGCGCTCGCGAATCTGAACATGGCCGCCGACGACCACCAGGCGGTCGGAGCCACGCTGCTGGCCGACAGCGGCGATTTCCTCGCCGTACCGGACCCGCGCTCCTACGCCGTCCTGCCCCGCTATCCAAGAACGGCCCGGTGTTACGCCTGGATGCGAGGGAGCAACGGCTCGGAGTGGGACGGCTGCCCCAGGACGCGCCTGGCGGCGGTCACCGAGGAGTTGTTTGGGCTCGGGTACACGGTTCAGGCCGCGCTTGAACCGGAATTCTACCTGCTTCGCGGCACGCAGGGCGGCGAGTACGAGCCGGCCAACGCGACGCGGATGTTCAGCCAGGAAGGCCTCGCCGCCGAACACGGGTTCGTCGAGCGGGTGGTCAACGAACTGCGCACGATGGGCGTGACCGTCGCCCAGCTTGGCAAGGAGTACGGCCCCGGTCAGTACGAGATATCCGTCCGGCATGCCGAGCCGATCCGTGCCGTCGACGACTACTCCTCGCTCAAGGAGGCGGTGCGCGACCTGGCGCGCGAGCAGGGCTACGTGGCGACGTTCATGCCGAAGCCCTATGCTCACTGGGCCGGGTGCAGCCTCCACGTCCATCTGAGCCTTTGGGACACCGAGGGACAGAAGGACCTCACCCCTTCCGGCCAGGACGAGACCTCGCTCTCTGAGGTAGGGAGTTGGTTCCTCGGGGGCATCCTTAGGCACGTGAATGCCCTCACCGGGCTCGGCTCGCCGACAGTCAACTCCTACAAGCGGCTCCAGCCCGGCTCGTGGGCGCCGGCCAACACCTACTGGGGTTACGGGAACCGGTCCGGCGTGGTCCGCATCCCCGGTGCTGGAAAGCGGCGTCACCTGGAGGTCCGGTCGCCGGACAACAGCTGTCAGCCTTTCTTGCTGCTGGCGGGCCTGCTCGCCGCCGGTGCCGACGGGATCCGGAACCGGGTCGTTCCCCCGCCGCCGTTCGAGGGGGATATCGGACACCTCACGGTGGAGGAGATCGAGCGGCACGGCATCGCCTACCTGCCGCGGACGCTGCCCGAGGCGCTGGCGGCCCTTGAAGCGGACGAGGTGGTGACCGCCGCCGTTGGGCCTACCGCGTTGGAGCACTTCCTGACGGTCAAGCGCCACGAGCTGGCCGTCTATGAGACGCACGTCCACCCGTGGGAACGGGAGACCTACCTGGAAATCGTCTAGCACAGCGGGAGGCCGATCACCGGCCGACCGGCCGGGTTCCTTGCCACCTCTGCGTGGACCAGGACGCCTCTGGATCTCTGCCGCTACGTTACGACTGCCCCGACCACCACCCCACTGGCTCGTCGCGGTCGCGTCCATCGGCTAGCATGCCCGGAGGTGGCGCGGGTACGGGGGCCGCTTGGTGGGAGGGAGATCCCTCTGGGCGACATCCTCCCCGCGGCGGGACGGACCGCGGCGCACGGAACGAAGGACGGACCAGACCAGATGACGAGCGCGCCTGCGACGGGACGGGACCGACAAACGGAGTTTGTAACCCTCGCGGGCGAACTTGCCGACCGCTTTGCCGGACGCGCGGGGGCGCACGACCGCGACGGCAGCTTCCCCTTCCAGAACTTTCGCGAACTTCACGAATCCGGGTATCTCGCGTTGACCGTGCCGGAGGAGTACGGCGGACGTGGGGCCAGCCCTCTGGAACTCGCGCGGGCTCAGGAGCGGCTCGCCCAAGGCGACGGTTCCACCGCGCTTGCGGCGACGATGCACCTCGCCCTGATCGGCCGGCTCGCGACGACTCGACCCTGGCCGGAAGAGCGGTTCGCGGAGACTTGCCGCGACGTGGTGCGCTCTGGTGCCCTCATCAACAGCGCGCACAGCGAGCCGGACCTCGGCAGTCCCAGCCGCGGCGGATTGCCGAGCACGACCGCTACCCGGACGGCGTCCGGGTGGCGGATCGACGGCCGCAAGCGGTGGACGAGTTTGGCGCCAGCGCTGACCTACGTCTACCTGCTCGCCGCCGCGGTCGAGGAGGGGCGGGAGCCCCGGCGCGCCTACTTTCTCCTGCGCGCCGACACACCCGGTCTCCGAGTCGAGGAGACCTGGGACAACCTCGGCATGCGCGCGACGGCGAGCCACGACCTGGTGCTTGAGGGGGTGGAGCTTCCGGCCGATGCCCTGGTTCCCGACACCGGCGCCCCTGTTCCAGGGGAAGGACGGGAGTGGGGCGCGTTCGCCGGATCGGCGGTCTTCCTTGGCCTCGCGCGGACTGCACGGGATGTGGCAGTCGCGTACGCCAAGGAACGCCGGCCCAACGGCATGTCCGGCCCCATCGCGGAGCTGCAGACGGTGCAGCATCGGGTGGCCGAGATGGAGGTGCTGCTGCTTCAGGCACGGGCGCTCTTCTACGAGACCGCCGATCTGTGGCAGAGCCGGCCGGAGGAACGGGAGGCGATGGCCTGGCGACTGGGCGCCGTGAAGTACACGGTGAGCAACCACGCGATCCGGATCGGCGACTTGGCGCTGCGTGTCACGGGATCGGCCGGGCTCTCGCGCTCGATGCCGTTGGAGCGCATCTTCCGCGACCTGCGGGTCAGTATCGGGCAGCCGCCGATCGACGACGCGGCGCTGACCGCCATCGGGAGGGCCGCGCTCGGCCTGTAGGCCGCACGGCGTACGGTGGAGTCCGGTTCGGCCGTTGCAGTGTCTGATTCCGGTTGACTCGCCGACACAGTACACATCCGCCTGCGGCGGCGTAATCGGGCGCATGAATCAGCCGGCGGGAAGGCGCTGAATGTCTGTTGGGTCCCATCAGACAAAGCGTTCCAGCGGGGTACACCACTGGCGTGCCGTCCAACCGTCTTGCCGACCTTTTCGCCTGAGCCGCCAAGGACTCGAACGTCCACTACATCGGTGCTCCGGCGCGCCTGGTGGCTCTCGCGCTTTCCGGAACCCCGTCGGTACTGACGATTCTGGGCCTGAACCTGCTTGAAATCGGGCTTGGCGACGCACTCGATCCCAGCGCTCGGCAACGATCATCGAAGCCGCCGTCCGGTTGTCCGACTCACCCTGTCGTGGAGGACCCATGCTGGTTGTCGATGCCCATCTCGACCTCGCCATGAACGCCGTGCTCTGGAACCGTGACCTGACCCTCAGCGCTCAGGAGACGCGCGCGATCGAGCGCGAGGCCGGGATGACCGAGAAGGGCCGTGGCGCTGGCACGGTGGGGCTACCGGATCTGCGGGCCGGACAGGTCGGGCTCGTCTTCGCGACCGTGATCGCCCGCAAAAACCACGGCCAGAACAGCGGCATCGACTTCCGCACCCACGAGATCGCCTACGCCCACGCTCAGGGTCAACTCGCCTATTACCGTGAGCTGGAGCGCCAGGGTGCCATCCGGCTCATCCGGACGGGCGCCGACCTCTCGGAGTGGCGAGCGACCTGGGAGGCCGATCCGAGCACCGCACCATTCGGGTTCGTCCTGCTGATGGAGGGGGCCGATCCCATCGTCGAGCCGGAGCAGGCGCGGCTCTGGTGGGAGGATGGGTTGCGAATGATTGGTCTCTCCCATTACGGGCCCAGCGCCTACGCCTTCGGCACGGGGAGCGCCGGTCCCCTGACGGACAAGGGACGCGCCCTGCTGGGGGTGATGGACGAGATGGGGATGATCCTGGACGTGTCCCACCTGACTGACGAGAGCTTTCATGAGGCGCTGGACCGCTTCGCCGGTCCTGTGCTCGCCAGCCATTCCAACTGCCGATCCCTCGTGCCCGGGGACCGCCAACTTGACGACGCGATGATCCGCCGCATGATCGAGCGTGGGGGCGTGATTGGGGCGGTGATGGATGCATGGATGTTGGAGCCAGGTTGGGTCCGCGGGGTGACGACCAACGAGCGGGTCAGCCTCGCCAACGTCGTCGACCAGATCGACCACGTCTGCCAGCTCGCCGGCAACAGCCACCACGCCGCGATCGGCACGGACCTTGACGGCGGGTACGGCATCGAGCAGACCCCGTGCGATCTCGACACCATCACCGACGTCCAGAAGATCCCCGATCTGCTCCGTCAGCGGGGTTACGGGGAGGAGGATGTGACCGCCATCATGCACGGCAACTGGCTGCGTCTGCTCACCCATGCTCTTCCCGCATCCTGAGCCACCCAAGGGGGCCGCGCGGCCAACATTGGTTTGTGCCAGGGCGCTGGACGCTACTCCACTCCGGCGACTCATACGTCCTCCGGATGATCACGAGAGGTTCCTGGGGTGGCGTTCCTGGGGCCACCAGTGGAAGCGGGTATGGGCCTTGACCCGAACGCGCTCCCGCTCCAGGACCCGGCACCGCTCCCCCAGC
>JALYMD010000314.1 GCA_030773875.1 Chloroflexota bacterium
AGCTCGGCACCTTCCCGGTGGTCCTCTTCGGCTCCGCGTACTGGCAGGGGCTGCTGGACTGGATCGAGGGAACCCTTCTAGCAGAAGGCAAGATCAACCGGGCCGACCGAGAGCTCCTGACCGTGACTGACGATCCAACCGAGGCGGTCGGAGTGATGGTCCGGTCGTATCGCGCTAAGCAGCAGGCGGTCGGTGCCGGACCAGGTCAGACGACGTGGGATCCGAATCCGCGCTCGGCGGGACGGTGACGCACGGTACCCCCTTCGCACCACCGTCCATCTGCGACACTTTGTCTTCGTCAATCGACCCAGCTGAACCTGCAGATCTCTCGTCTGCCACCTGACCCTGACTTTTCGGCCTGATGAAAGCGCTGCGCGGCTTAGGGCGGCACGGAGAACCGCACCGCTCAGGACCACCTTCGACCAGTGAGTGTCGCGGGATCTGGGGGCGAGCTACCCGACACGACAACGTGGGGAACGGGCGGGGCGGATAGCCACGACCATCTACGGAGCTGAAGCTCTCCCGACAACGAGGGCGCCGCCGACCAGGGATGCACTGCGCTCTCGGCCCACCCTATCCTCCCGACGACCGACACAGACCTGGACGACCGGCCAAGTGGGATCCAGGATTTGGGGAAGAAGCACCCGCAGCCGGAAGGTAGCCTCAGGCTGGAGTCACGTCGAGATCGAGAAGCGAGGACCACAAGAAGGAACGAGGATGTGAACGGAAGGGGTGAACGTACGGGACTGGGTGTGAAACCATTGCTTGTGCCCAGCGGGCAAGAGGAGGGCCGTTCTTCTCTCTCATGCCCCTAGCAACCTGCTTCTCCCTGCGGTATGATGGCCCCCATCGCAACCCCGAGGGCCCACTATCCGACCCGCCGGCCCGCCCAGCACGGACTCGCTGGTGGGCCGCTGCGCGTGGATAAACATGGTGTTGTCGCACACGACGATGCGAGGGATGGCGTCGATGAGCCGGTACGACTTGTACGCGCACCGATACCCTCTACTGCCGCTCAAGAACGTCGTTATCTTCCCGCGGAACGTCGTCACCCTCCTCGTCGGTCGCCCGCGCTCGATCCAAGCCGTGGAGGAGTCTCTGCTACGAGACCGTCGTCTGGTGGTCACGGCTCACAAAGACAGCGACATCGATGAACCGCGACCCGATGACCTTCACGCCGTCGGGACGTTAGCCGGGATCGTATCGGTCGAGCGGCAGAAGGGCGGCAACATTCAAGTTGCGCTGGAAGGGATCAACCGGGTTCGCATCGGCGGCTTCGATCAATCTCGCCCCTTCTTCTCTGTCGCCGCCGACGAGCTGCGCGAACCAGATATCGTCCTTGACGAGGCCCGTGTCCTGATCGCTCACGTCCAGGAGCTGGCAACCAAGTACGCTGAGGCGCGAAATCGCCTCTCCACCGAAATGCTGGAGATCATCCAGCGCGCCATCGAACCCGGTCACCTGGCCGACCTCTTGTCGACCCAGCTCCTCTCCGACGTGGAGCGGCGGCAAGAGCTGCTAGAGATGATCGATCCGGTCAAGCGCCTGGAGCATGTTGCGGTCCACATGGTCGGCGAACTCGACGTAGCGGCCCTGGAGCAGAAGGTCAAGGCCCGCGTCCGGGACCAAATTGACAAGAACCAGCGCGAATACTTCCTGCGCGAGCAGCTCAAGGCGATCCACGACGAGCTGGGCGGGGAGAACGGTAACGAGATTGAGACCTTCCGCAAACGCATCGCCGCGCGCGGCGTCCCAAGCGAGGTTGAGGAAAAACTGATCAAGGAGCTGGGACGCCTGGAGCGGATGCCCCCTGTTTCAGCCGAGGCGACCGTCGTTCGCACGTACCTCGACACCGTGCTGACCCTACCGTGGCACGAGCAGAGCGAGGATCGTTTGGACCTGGATGAGGCCGAGCGGATTCTGGACGAGGACCATTTCGGGCTAGAGCAAGTCAAGGAGCGAATCCTCGACTTCCTGGCAGTGCGCAAGTTGACTACCCAGGCCGGGACCCCGAATGCCGCCCAGATCCTCTGCCTGATCGGTCCACCGGGCGTTGGCAAGACCAGCCTCGGCCGATCAATCGCGACCTCGATGGGACGCGAATTCGTCCGCGTGAGTCTCGGTGGCGTCCGGGATGAGGCGGAGATTCGCGGCCACCGCCGCACATACATCGGCGCGCTCCCGGGCCGCATCATCGGCGCGATGAAGAC
>JALYMD010000315.1 GCA_030773875.1 Chloroflexota bacterium
CCGAGGTAGAACTCCTTGGCAATGTCGGCGCCTGGGACCACGAAGACTTTGCCCACCGTGTGCCCTCGGATGTCCATGCCCAGGATTCGCGTCGCCGCCTCGCGGGCCTCCTCGGGAGTCCGGGCGAGCGCGATACCGCCGGCCTTGCCACGGCCTCCCGTGTGGACCTGGGCCTTGACCGCGACCAGGCCACCGAAGCCGCGAGCCGCTTCTTCGGCCTGTTCAGGTGTTGTCGCGACCCGGCCAGCGTTGACCGGGATGCCATGGCGGGCCAGAACCTCGGCTGCCTGATACTCGTGGACGTTCATTATCCGTCCTTGCTCCTTGACGTCCGCCCCGATTTTGCCAGTCACTGGAGGGGAGCCGTCTTCCACTGTGTAAGAACCCGAAAGCCGGCGCACCCGCACGGCTCCGGAGGGCCGGCGCATCGTAGCACAGTGGCAGGCCTCAGCCACCGCACCCAGCCCACGGTCCCCAGCGGTGGCTATGGATGATATGTGTCAACAGATTGTTAGAGGAAAGTGTTGATCGAATAGTTGACATTCGTCACGACGTGGTATACTGAACGCCCAGAGACGATCCCACAGCGCTCGTGCTCGTCGGACCCGCGGTCAGCGTATCCACGTGTCTCGTTCCGCCAGGAAACGTCTCAGATGTTTTTTAGTTGTTCTGTGTCGTGGGAATCCACGGCGAGGAGAGGTCCAGGCGGAATGAGCGATCGTACGCTGACCTGCCGCGATTGCGGTCAGGAATTCACATTTACGGCCGGCGAGCAGGCGTTCTACACGGAGCGCGGGTTCTCCGAGCCCCAGCGCTGCCCGGCGTGCCGCTCGGCACGGAAGGCACAGCGCGCATCCTCCGGTTACGACACCGGTGGTAGCTACTCGGGCGGCGGCAGCTACTCCAGCGGGGGCGGTTACTCGTCCGGTGGTGGGTACTCCGGCGGCGGCGGCGGCTACTCCAGCGGCCCGCGTCAGATGTTCCCGGCGGTCTGCTCCTCCTGCGGCAAGGAGACTGAGGTCCCCTTCCAGCCGCGGAGCGACAAGCCGGTCTACTGCCGGGAGTGCTTCCAGGATCGCCGCGCTTCCACGCCGCGCTACGGTAGCTACTAATCGGTCATCGACCGGCACGGGGCCGGCCGTTTCACCGGGATTCTAGCCGCGTCGCCGCTTCTGACCGGTGACGGCGTGGTTGAGCCGGCCAGGTATCCCTGGCTGGCTCACTTCGTTTTTCGGCCACGAATGAGCGTGCTTCTAACGTCTCTGAGCCGGGCCCCGAGTGCTCCATCATCCCGTTGAGTGCGAACTGCCGGGCTCGCGTCGGACCACCACACTCGTTTTTGCTGGTGCCAGGGTCACGCCACCGCGCTCTGTATACTGCCAGCGTGCTGCCTCGGGTTTGATGTGGTCCGGCCATGGCTTCCCGGTGCCCAAATCCGGTAGGTTGTTCCTGATGATAGTGATCCCTCCAGTCCGACGAGTTATTCCGCTCGCCCGTAGGAGTTCCGCACAGTGCCCCACCCCCAATTCGGGATCGCGATTCGCTGACGGTGCCCGGTGAAGAGGATTCTCCTGCGGTGGTATCGAACGGGTCAGTACCTCAAGGCTGTCGTCAACCGGGCCGGGACGGTTCGAGGGAGCGAGCATATGGTGGATGACGAGCGACCGAGGGATGTTCCTGGCCCGAGCGAATCCACCGGGAGCCTGGTCCGAGAGGGACGTCTTGTCCGTCTGCGCTCCCATGTGCCTGCCAACCGCGCTGCGTTCCAGCGCTGGTATGCCGACGAGGAGATTGCCCACCTGCTCCGGCATGACCAGGAACCGCTGAACGCCATCCAGTCCCGGGGGTACTTCGACACCATCATCCTGCCGTTGTCGGCTCGAGGGCTCTGCTATGCCGTGCATGAGACAGACACTGACCGCTTGATTGGTACGACCGCCTTGACCGACATCCCGCCTCACGGAACCTCAGCCTTATTCCGGATCGTGATCGGTGAGAAGGATTGTTGGGGCAAGGGATACGGCACGGAGGCGACGCGACTCGTGGTGACCGAAGCGTTCGAGCGTCATGGAATCCGTCAGGTTCGGCTGGAAGTCTTTCGCCACAACCCTCGCGCGATTGCCGCCTATCACCGGGTTGGCTTCCGACAAACCGGCGAGCACATCGAGACTGTCGGCTGGCGGCGGACCGAGTTGCACGTCATTGAGATGGTTCTCGACCAAGCGGAGTTCACCGTGAATTATGAGCAGCACGATCCGGTGATCATTCAACCGACAGTCTCGACATCTAGAGATGGGGTATGAGATCGGAGGCTTTCCAGGCTTGGAGGGCCGTGAAGCGCGGCCACTCGGACATCCGTTCCATTGACACGGCTACGGACTCCTTCTACCATCGTTTGTGTACGTACACTTATTCTTGGACAGTATCGGGAGGGGGAGATCGGTGACGGAGAATCAGCGGCGGGCGCACGATCTGCTGACGATGCGCGATCTGGTTCTGCGTAGCCTAGCGGTGGTCGGGTTGATCGTCGTAACGCTGGCGGCGTTATTGGCAGCGCAGCCGCTGTAACCCCTCGAGAGATACCACTTCAAGCCGTCGTTTTCATCGGCGCAGGCGTGTAGGGTGGGATAGTCGGCCTGACGCCCACTGTGTTGCCGCTGGCACCCTCATCGTCATCTGGCTACCTCGATGCGCCTCCGATGTCGTTAGTCACTCCGTCCCACCCGCGAGACCACCCGCCCCAATCTTGACCTGATCCCATCTATCATCCTCACCGCCCTCATCATCGGGGTGACCAGCGTGGTCTGGTCGCCGCCTGCCACTGCCTTGATGTTCCAATGGAGCGGGCGAGCGGCGGGAACTCGTCCTGGACAAGACGACTGGTGGGCGAGCGCCTATCCTACTCATACGTCCTCCGGATGATCACGAGAGGTTCCTGGGGTGGCGTTCCTGGGGCCACCAGTGGAAGCGGGTATGGGCCTTGACCCGAACGCGCTCCCGCTCCAGGACCCGGCACCGCTCCCCCAGC
>JALYMD010000316.1 GCA_030773875.1 Chloroflexota bacterium
AAGCGCAGGGAGTCGAGGTGATTTCCGGCGCGGTGGGCAATGGCGAGCGGCCTCGTGCCCGCCTTGCGCTCCAGAAGTGTCGCCATCTCGGCCGTCAACCCTCCGGCGGCAGCATGCCGTCGTCTAGATGGTTATCTTCCGGGCAAATGGGGAGTCCGGAGCTACGATGACCCTTCCGCCGCGCGAGTCACCCGGCGAGGGCGCCGGGTCAAGGTGTCCTGACTTTCCCGGCGGTTGGTGGATCGAACGACCGATGGGGCGGGGGCCAGGGAGGTCTTGGCAACACCGGGCAGTCCTGCATCGGCCACTTGAACCACAAGGCCAAGGGCAAGCGGAAGCCACAGCTCGCTAAGACGGCACAACAGCGCCGCCGCGAGCGCCGGGGCGGCCGGAACACCGAGGCGCTCCAGCGCCACCGCTGTCGCGATCTCCACGACTCCGATGCCGCCGAATACGGGGGCGATCAGCAGGAAGAGAAGCCCCACCACGTAGGCGATCAGCGCCACGGTGACGCGGGGGTCCTCCCCGACGGCCCGGAGACATGCGTAGAGCATGGCAGCCCCGCCAAGGCGAATTGCGAGGGCGAGCCCGAACGGCCTTCGGAGGTCCGACACTCCCAGGCCGTGCCGACGTGTTCGATGGAAGAAGTTCCGCACCTTCTGCGGCAGCCGACCTTCCAAGCGATGAGGAACCAGCGGATCGCGAAGCAGCCAGGCTAGACCGCCGACCACGGCCAGAAACACCACGGAGAGCCCAATCGCCGCCATAAGGACCGGCCCCGTCGGATGGGAGAACGACACCGCGGGTAGGAGCAGCAGCAGGAAGGCCCCGTACCCGGTCGCGCTCCGCAATCCAGCGGCGAGCAGCGCGTCTTCGGCTGGCACGCCGCCCCGTCCAAGAGACCGAATCAGGACATAGAGCGACGGCGGCCCCCCCATCGGCGTCACCGTGCCAACAAGAACGCGCCGCAGATGAACGCCCGCGAGAGGCAGCCACGCCATCTGATGCCCCAGCCGGCGCAGGAGTACCTGATAGGTAACTCCCGTCAAGGCGATGATCCCGAGTTCGATGAGAACCGCGCCTGTTACCCAGCGGCCATCCGCTTGATGCAGGACGCTCGCGATGCGTGCCAACTGGGCCTGCTCCCGGAGCACGAAGACCACGGCCAAGAGCAGGAGAAGCAGGAGCCAGAGCAGGAGTCCATGGCGGACGAGGCGCGCCCGGAGGCATCGAAGGAAACGAGGAAGCGCTCTTGCAGGGTCCGTAAGAGCAGCGGCCATTGGGTCGGCGGCGTCCCTTCGTAGCGCAAACGTCGGCGAAGCCCATGCCCCGCCTGACGCTGCGTAGACGCACGACTCGTTCCAGGGACCACCGACGCGGAAAGCGCGTCATCCCCTCCACCGTCCAGGGACAGTGGAGGGGATGACGCGCTACGAACATGGGATCACGCGTGACTCGGCACCTGCGGCGCAACCACGGTCGCGTTCCAGCGCGGCAACCTCGCATGAAGCGTCCCGGCGACAGCCAACGCTGCCAGGACAATAGCCCCTCCGACCACACCGTCCACGAAGTAATGGTTGGCGGTGAGGACCACGGCGAAGTACATCGCAATCGGCAGGAGCAGGCCAATCCAGCGCCAGCGACGAGGTGCATGGCGGGCGATGGCAATCCCCATCAGGAGATCCCATCCACAGTGGAGACTCGGCATGGCCGCGTACTGGTTGACGAGGGAGGGCGGCTGCAGCACCCGATAGGCCTGGGAGTGCAGGGTCACCGTGTCGACGAATCCCCAATCGACCATGAAGCGAGGCGGAGCCATCGGGAAGACGGTGAAGATCACCAAGCCCACGGCACCGGAGATCAGCAGCGCGTTGCGGTAGATCGGGTAGCGATCGCGGTGGTCGACCACAAGCCAGGTGAGCGTCACCGCGATGACCGGCCAGTGCCCCCAGATGTAGACCCAGTTTGCGAGGGTGGCGAGCGGCGACCACTCCAGCGCCCACGCTTGGAAGCGCGGCTCCCAAAAAACGCCGAGCGCCCGCTCGAGGTTAATGAGCTCATCCGCATTGCCGACGGCCTCCGCCTCCCTCCCGTCCACTAAGCCGCGGACCATGAAGTAAAGAAGCACCGCGACGGCGATAATGATGACCTCTCGGGCACACCGCAGCGCCGTGGAGCTGAGGGAGCGGCGAACGCGGAACACGGAATGGTGATTGTGGAAGGGGCGGGATCGGATGGCGTGCTGCACGGTGACCTCCGTTCCAACCTGAGGAAGTACAGCGCTCCCGTCCACGGTGACGGCTCCCTGGCGCCGGCCCTCGCTGGTTGATCCTCAGGATGCTCCCGGCCTGTTACTTCCATTTCGCGAAAGCGTCACGGAACTGTCACGTCGTCCCGTGGCTGCGGCCGAAACATGCCCTCAGCGTTCACACCGGCCACGCTCAGACGCTTCACGACTGGACGCCTTCATCAAACCAAGGGAAGGCGCTAATCAACACGGAAGATACGCCCGGTTTGCACCGGGACCGCATCTCGCTTTGCCGCAAACCGCCACCATTTGATCTTATCCTACCACCGGATCGATCAGTTTGGGTGATTTCCGTCTCTCAGGATCGGCAGGTTCACTCGGCATGGGAGACGAAACGTGCACTTGCTGCGGTGGCATTGGCCTGACTTCTCGAGAGACCCGTCCTCATAGACGGAAACGGGACAGGCGCGTACCATCCGCCCGTCCATACGCGGCGTGGTGGCTATTC
>JALYMD010000317.1 GCA_030773875.1 Chloroflexota bacterium
CCGATCAGCGCTTCAGCAATCGAGGCGGAGCAGTAGGGGGCGTATTGCGGCGCATAGCCTCCCTCCTGGGTGACCACCAGCCGTCCGTCGCAGGTTTCGGCTGCCACATCCATCATCAATCTCGTCAGCTCACGGTACGCGCCCACCGTGAGACACATGCGTCCGAGCGGGTCCAGCACGCTGGCGTCTTGGCCGGCGGAGACAATGATCAGGTCCGGCGCGAAGTGCCGTGCAACGGGCAGGACGATTCGCTCAAATGCCTCCAGATAGCCGCGGTTTCCGGTCCCGGCTGGGAGTGGGATGTTGACGGTGAATCCCTCCCCGGCACTGGTCCCAACCTGGTCGACCGCACCCCAGCCGACCGGGTAGAGATCCTCCTGATGGAGGGAGATGAAGAGGACCGTTGGGTCGGCGTAGAACGCGTCTTGGGTCCCATTGCCGTGATGAACGTCCCAATCCAGCACCAGCACCTTGTCGGCGCCATGTGCTCGCTGCGCGTGCCGGGCGGCTACTACCGCGTTGTTGAAGAGGCAGAACCCCATTCCGCGGTCCGCCATCGCATGATGGCCGGGCGGGCGGACTAGGGCATAGGCTGCGCGCACCCGATCTCCCATCACTGCATCCACGGCGGCAATGGTGCCTCCGGCTGCGAGCCGGGCGACCCGATCCCCGCCCGGTCCAAGGGGGGCGCCCTCACCGGCATCCCCCCCTGTCTTGGCGAGTTGGGCGACCCTCTCCAGGTAGTCGCGCGTGTGGTAGCTGCCTAGGGCCTGGTCGTCCGCCGGAACGGCGTCGAGGCGCATCATCTGATCCGTCAGCCCGGCGAGATCCATGAGGTGCTTCGCGCGGCCCACGAGGCCGGGCGACGAGACGTGGGGTACGGGCTCGGCAAATGGGTAGAGGTCACGATCTTGGATCAGCCCAAGGCCAGTGTTGTGGGTGAGGAAGCGGTCGTCGAACACGAGTCCCACTGGGTGATTCATGCGCTCGTTGCTCCCCGCGATCGCTGGGCCCGTCTCCCCGGTGTCGTCCGGATGGGATTCGCTCATGGGTCTCCTCCGTCGCGCCAGATGGCCGCTCCGCTGTTGGGTCACTAAGCCCTGGGAATCGACCTTGAGGCGAGCGGACCCTGAAGAAGCGCGTCGAGGGCGGAGATGGGACCGCAAACGCCGGGACGATGACCCTAGAGGAGGCCGAGATCCGTGGGGTTAGTCAAGCCCATGCAGCGCGGGGCCGCCGGTGCGTCTTGACCGGCGGCCTCGTGATCATCGTGCCTTGCTTGCAGACCGTAAGGGCTAGGCTAGGAATACGGGGCGACAGCGAGCGCCATGCCGTCGAGGACGTTCCACATCCACATGAAGTCGCCCCAGGCGTAGGATGTGTAGTCGCCGGACGCTGGGTCAGAGACGTAGACGCCCCAGTCGTCGTAGCCATACGCGACGACCACGTGCATCCCAGCCGCCAGCTTGTAGGGCGTTCCGTCCTCGGTGGACTCGTAGTAGCCGGTGTCGCCCCAGAAGCCGAGCCAGACCAGCGTCGGCATGCCCCAGTCCAGCCGCGCGATCAACTCAGATCGGTCGCCCTGCGCGTAGAACGTCTCCCCGTAGAAGCCAAACTCATCGAGCGCGGGTACCAACGCTTCGGGGTAGACGCCGTAGTCCGTCGTGTTGCCCCACCAGCCATAGATGTCGCCACGGTAGCCCCAATGCGGGTTGTCCGACCAGCCGACCCGGTGATCGAACTCCCACTCGGAGACGGCGTACCCGAAGGCACCGGTGGCGATGGTTAACGCGGCGTACTCGCAGCTCAGGTTGCGCTGTTGGGCGTAGGCAGGCACGTCAAGGAAAGTGCCGCTCGCCTCGTGAGCTTCAACGGTCGGCGCCGCGGTTGCGATCAACAGCGCCATCACCATCAGGAAACCGATGAGTCCCCGTCGCATCGCTTGCCTCCTCGCTTGCCCCTTGCCCCTTGCTCAGCCGCGGATGGCCGTGCACCCCCCCAGGCGCCCAATCATCATCATATCCTGGGAACCAGGTGTAAAGGCAGGTTTGCCTCTCTGTCAATAACCATACGACGCCCGCCCCGACTGCAATGTAGCCTGCTGGTCCACCCGCCGGTGCGAGGGGCACTACGGTGCAACACTGGACCCTTCGGAAAGCGGTGGGCGGAAACGTCGGAGGGATCGGCCGGAAAAGCGTCATTCATGCCCAATCGGGCCTTGCTGGGAGTGTGCGGCGGGGGCTACCCCGGCCCCCGCTTACGGTTCTCTGTTACTCTTTGATTCGACGCTTTCCGTCGCCTTCTCGTCCATCCACTGAATAGTTGAGCATCACCGGCGCACACTGTCGTGCGACCGGATGGTTTGCCCGAGGAGATGGGGATCTGCTCATGGCCCGACCCGTTAGCCAAACCGACCGTAGGATCATTCGGCTCCTACAGCGCAATGCGCGCGCGTCATATGCCGAACTGAGTCGTGAAACCGGTATTCCGGAGTCAACGGTCCGCCGCCGCATGGACCGGCTGATCCGGCTGGGCGTGATCGAGTTCGCCATGCTTGCCGAGCCATCCAAGCTGGGCTACGAGCTGCGCGCGATGATCGGCCTGAAGGTGGAGCTGCGCCGCCTGGAGGAGATCGCCGAGACGCTGCGGGGCATGAACGAGGTGACCTTCGCCGCGTTTCTGACCGGCAACTTCGATGTCATGGTTCAGGTCGTCGTGCGGTCCCAGGAAGCGTTGGTGGAATTTCTCACCCAGCGCATCGCCCCGATTGAAG
>JALYMD010000318.1 GCA_030773875.1 Chloroflexota bacterium
CCTTCAACCGGATAAGTTGGGCGGCCACGGCTCGTCTAGGAAAGCTGATGATCAAAGAGTTTGATTTCGATCCGAGTGCCGATATCTGGCTCGTTCTCGACCTTGAGCGGGAACACCACCGGTCCGCCGCGCCGAAAGCCACCAGGGTTTCGACGGGGCGGGAGGCGTTTGGATGGCTCGATTCGACCGAGGAGTACGCCGTCACGATCGCGGCCTCGCTGGCTCGGCGGTGCCTCGATGAAGGGCGAAGCGTTGGCCTCATTGCGAGTGGCGGGTTTCATGAGGTGATTCCAGCCGATCGATCGGATCGCCAATACATGAAAATCCTAGAAGCACTCGCGGTCATCCGCGCGGACGGGGTCCGTCCGCTAGCCGAGGTACTGCTGGTGGAGGGTAGGCGCTTCGGCCGGCAAAGCGGCCTGGTCACCATCACCCCATCGACTGACGAAGGATGGGTGGCGGCAATGGTCGAGATCGTAGGACGCCAGGTGCCGGCATCGGCCATCGTCGTGGAGCCGTCCACCTTCGCGCCGGCTGATGGCTCGCTGTTCGTGGTGAGCGGACTCGTCGCCGCCGGTATCCCGACGCAGCTCGTGAAGTACGGCGACGACATTGGGAGCGCGTTGTCGTCCGGTCGTGGTCCGGGAGCCCCCGTCGGAGGGCAAACGCGCGATGGCTAGTGTGGTTGCTCGCCGACGCGGCGGATTTCAGGGGATCGGATGGGTACGCGGGCTGCGGCCGGCTGAGGGCTGGACCACCGTCGGCCTGCACCTCGTCCTCGTGCTCTCGGCGGCGTGGGCGATCAAACAGGCAGACTGGGACGAGGGGCTCACGATTTTGCCCTTGGTCGCCGCAGTGGCCGCTCTTGTCGGGTTCGTGCTCGCGAAGACGACGGCGCCCGACGTCATTGCCCATTTCCTCGCCTTCGTGGTCGGTGTGGGATTTGTCGCCGTTCAAGTGGCATCGGTCTTCGAGCAGCTTGGCACGGACCGAAGAGCACGCCTGCTAGCCCTCTGGCGCCGCGCCGAGCGGTGGTGGCAACTGAACATGGAGGGCGGTGAGAGCGATGACCGCTACCTGTTCGTTGTGCTGCTCGGGGTCACGGTGTGGCTCGTGGCCTACATGTCGGCCTGGACGCTGTTTCGGCGACGATGGCTGATGGCGTCGGTGCTGCTGCCGGGCTTCGTGATCATGATCAATCTCGGCTACTCCCCGGACGAGAGCTCGGCCCCCCTGGTCGTCTACCTCGTTGCGGCCGGCACGCTCGCCGCCCGCCACTTTGCGTTTCGGCGCCAGGAGGAGTGGTCCCGATTCCGCATCCCGGCCCCCGAACGGCTGCCCTGGCGGTTCCTGGGTGTCGGCGCCAATGTGGCGCTCGCGGTGGTGCTGCTGGCCTGGACGCTGCCCACGAGCGCGGGAAACGACGCGCTAGATGCCGCTTGGGATCGGGTGGACAGCCGGTGGGAGTCGGTCGAGCGGCAGTGGGAGCGGTGGTTCGGGTCGTTGTCCGGATCGGGGGGGAGCAGGGGAGGTTCATACTCCGCCTTCCGTGACTCGTTTGACTTAGGGGGACCGCTGAAGCTTGGTGACGATCCGGTTATCGCCCTCCAGGCTCAAGATCCGGCCTACCTTGTTGGGCGACGCTACGATCGGTACGACGGGCACGGCTGGCGCAGCGATGTCGAACGGACCTTCGACGAGCAGGGCATTGACGGTGGCCGGTACTCGCCGCAGATGACCTTTCAACCGAACCAGAATGTCAGCCTCTCGTCTGAGGTGACGCAGGCGCGGGCAAAGGTTGCGGGTGAACTGACGGTGTTGCAGCCGAAGGGAGATCTACTCCTCACCCTTGAGACCTACGAGGAGAGCAATCAGCCAACCAGCGTCCAGCTTTCATGGCGGCAGCTCGACGCAGAACGGTTTGTGCTGGGCGAGGACGACAGCGCCCTCCCGCCGGATCTACGCCGCCTGGCCGACCTGCTCCACCAAGCAACCTTCGCAGCGGGTCCCGATGGCCGGCCTGTCATCACCGACGCGGAGTTGGCTGCGCGGGTGGAGGCGGAACAGGCGACGCAGCGTGGACGCTTCCTCCGCACCCGTTGGAATGTGGACAACGACGGGACGGTGACGCTCTCCGTGAGCGGCCAGGTTCCGGTCTACGACGACGTGGAGGCCGTCTTCGGTCGGGAGCCGATCCAGGTCGGGACGTCGTACGAGGTCGAAGGCTTGCGCAGCGCAGCGTCGCCGCGGCAATTGCGCGCCGCTGGCGTCGAGTATCCGGAC
>JALYMD010000319.1 GCA_030773875.1 Chloroflexota bacterium
AGGCCGTGATCAGGCGGCAGGAATGGGTCGGACTCTCATAATCCATGGACCACACACTGGGGGCAGGTCAATGCTTCACGGTTTCAACAACGCTGAAGATCCCGCCGTGCCTTGGCGACTGACCAACAGGAGAGGCACCCGGGGACTCGAGAGAGACGCGGTAGATCAGCGTCCAGTATCCCCTCATTCAGATTGCCGTCATGCGAACGGCGGGACTCTAGCACCGGCTGTTTAAGACTGTCAAGAAAAATGAAACCCAAATCGCGAGGAGCGCTCTTCCTTGCCAAAGAATCGCTCACTTTCCTGGGCGACGGCACGGCCGGCCTCTGCAGCCCTGAGACGGCCACCTTCGAAGGAGATTACCGGCCGGCGGCATCATGAAGATCCAGGGCAATGGCCGCCGCGCCGTAGAGTCCCGTGTCATCTCCAAGCGATGACAGCACGATCTCGACGTGCTCCCTGGACGCGGGGAAGCAGTGGGATGGAAAAGCGGCCCGTGCGGGTTGGAGGAGCAGTTGGCCGAGCGCGGCTACCCCGCCGCCAACGACGATCAGGGCGGGATTGAAGATATTGACGAAGGCTCCCATCGCCGCGCCGAGAGCCCGTCCTGCCCGGAGGAGGATGGCAGTCGCCGCGGGATCGCCTTCCCGAGCGGCTGCGGCGACAACTCCGGCGGTGATCGGTTGGTCACCCGCTTTATTGAGGATCGCCACGCCATCGGCCGTCGATGCGACGAGCCGGCCCTCCCGGGCGATGGCCCACCCTCCGACGAAGGCCTCCAAACAGCCGACAGCCCCACAGGAGCAACGCGGTCCATCCAAGGCGACGACGACGTGCCCCAGTTCCGCGCCGAGACCATGGGCTCCATCGATCAGCTGCCCGCGGCTGATTACCCCACCGCCGACGCCTGTACCGAGCGCGAGGTAGACCAGATCATCGAATCCTTTGCCGACCCCGAACCGCGCCTCTCCAAGCGCGGCGCAGTTGCCGTCATTGCCGATCGCGACCGGCCGGTTGCTCGCAGCGGCCAGGAGAGCGCGCAGTGGGACGTCTCGCCAGTCCGGCAGGTTTGGGGTGAAGTGGACGACACCCGTGCGGGGGTTCAATGGGCCTGGGGCGGTGACACCGACAGGAGCACCGGAGGGCAGTGCCGCTGCTGCCGCCACGTCAGCGATCAGCAACGCCATCTGCTCAATGACGGCAGTCGGCCCGCCCTCCGAAGGCGTGGAGACGGCCCGCCGATGACTGAGCCCCCCATCGGAAGCCACCACCGCGGCACGCAGATTGGTGCCGCCAAGATCGACAGCAAGAACTCGTTGGCGCCCGTTCGATGCTTCGGCGTTCGCCTCGGGTTCTCGCTGTCCATCCATACCATCACCTGTCGAACGACATACGGCCCATACGAGGGAGCGGCCGCACGGTCCTCAATGGGTGAACCCAAGTCCACCGGCCTGCGTTGTTGAGCGCGACTACAGCCCCGCAGGGAGTGCTACAAGATGAAGTTGCTCAGATCCTCGTCTGCCGCCACCTCGCCGACCCGCTCCGCGACGAACGCCCGGTCGATAGCAATCGACTCGCCGGCATGGCTGGGAGCGTCAAAGGAGATCTCCTCCAATACCCGCTCCATGATGGTGTGCAAGCGGCGGGCGCCGATGTCCTCGGTACGGGCGTTGACCAGCGTGGCCAGGCGCGCCATTTCCCGCATCCCTTCCTCCTCAAACCGGAGGGCCAACCCCTCCGTTCCGAGCAGCGCCTGGTACTGCTTGGTGAGTGCGTTCTGAGGCTCGGTCAGGATCGCGTAGAGGTCGTCCTCTGAGAGGCTACTCAATTCCACTCGAATCGGAAATCGGCCCTGCAACTCGGGGATTAGATCCGAGGGACGGGTGTTGTGAAACGCGCCCGCGGCGATGAAGAGGATGTGGTCGCTCTTCACCGGGCCGTAGCGCGTCATCACCACCGATCCCTCGACAATCGGCAGCAAATCTCGCTGCACGCCCTCCCCGGAGACATCAGCACCGAACTCGCCGTTGGAGGAGATAGTCTTGTCGATCTCGTCGAGAAAAACGACCGCACCCTCCTCAACCCGTCCAATGGCCGCCTCAACTACCGCGTCGAAATCGACCAGCCGGTTGGCCTCCTGCTGCGTCAGGATCCGTCGTGCCTCCTTCACCGAGACGCGGCGACGCTGGCTGCGGCGCGGGACGAAGCCTTCGAGGAAGTCCTGGAAGGTATCGTGAAGGTCCTCCGGGCTCATCCCCGCAACGTAGTCGAGAGGGCCGTAGTCGTCCATGCCCTCGTCAACGTCGATCTCGATCTCGACGGTCTCGTCCTCCAGCGCCTGCTCCTCCAGGAGCTGCAGGAGGCGTTTGCGCTCTCGCTGAAGGCGGCGATGAGATGCAAGTTCCTGCCGCTCAAGTGCGGCTGCATCCTCAGCGTTGCCGTTCTCCGCTGCGGCCTTGCGGCCATTCCGGGTCGGTTTCTTTTCCACCCGCTGCTCGGCGAGGAGATCGGCGAGCCGCTGCTTGGCGGCCCGGGTGGCCTCGTCCTTCACCTGCTCCATCCGCTCACCGTGGAGCATGCTGATCGCGATCTCGACCAAATCACGCACAATCGACTCAACATCGCGCCCGACGTAGCCGACCTCGGTGAACTTGGTCGCCTCGACCTTTAAGAACGGAGCGTCCACGATCTTGGCAACGCGGCGGGCGATCTCGGTCTTGCCGACGCCCGTCGGGCCAATCATCAAAATGTTCTTTGGCTGGACTTCCTGGCGCATCTCGTCCGGCAGCAACTGGCGCCGGTAGCGGTTACGCAAGGCCACCGCAACGGCCCGTTTCGCATCCGCCTGACCGATGATGTACTTGTCAAGCTCCCGAACGATCTCAGCCGGGGTCAGGTTGTCCATCGCTGGGCGATCGTCGCCGAGGTCAGTGCTCCCCCGCAGACCTGTCGTCGTTCCCGTTGACCGGCGCAGTGTTTCTACCATCGGGCGGATCCATCCTCGAGGTCGTCGTCGACCTCGTTTTGCGCGTCGTTCTCCTTAGCCGCCTCGTCCTCGTCGTCCTCGTCCTCGTCGTCATCCTCACCGGAGTCCACACTGGCCACACTTGCGACCATCACGGCCTCCCCGAGCGGCAGTTCCCGCTCGTCTGCCTCGGCGTCGCCCTCCAAAGCGACCTCCTCGGACTCAACACGGACTGTCTCGACGCTGAAATGCTCGTTGGTGTAGATGCAGAGGTTAGCGGCAATCGCCATTGAGGCCTCGACGATGGCGCGGGCGTCCAGCTCGGTGTGGGCAATCAATGCTTTGGCCGCCGCCGTGGCATAGGGGGCGCCGGAGCCGATGGCAACGATACCGTCATCCGGCTCGATCACGTCCCCTTCTCCGGACAGGACGAGCAACGACTCCGGGTCGGCGACGATGAGCTGGGCTTCCAGACGGCGCAGGTACCGATCGGTCCGCCATTCCTTGGTCAACTCGACCGCCGCACGGCGAAGGTTACCGTCCCACGCCTTGAGCTGGGTTTCGAATTTGCCGAACAGGGTCAGGGCGTCGGCCACCGCACCGGCAAAGCCCGCCAGCACCTGACCGTCATACAGCGTGCGAATCTTGCGCGCGCCATGCTTGAGCACGACATCGCCCAGCGTCACCTGGCCGTCGCCGGCAAGGGCGACCTCGTTGCCGCGCTTGACGCCAAGAATTGTCGTCGCCCGGAGCCGGGGGCGCGCATCGGGGTGGTGGGAACTCACGGGGCTTGGGGGTCCGATCTCATGAGGCGAGCCGGCAAAATCGCCGGACGCGAACCTAGGGCGCCCGGCGGCGCCCGGCCCGAAATTGTACCTGATGGGTGCTTAGGGGCACCGCAACGCCCGCACTCCCAACGCTCTATCCGCTCTCGCGCAGAGCCGGAAGCGCGGACCGATGCGGTGCCCTACCCCGCTTGGGCCAGCGCCCGGCCGTCGTGGCCGCAGGCTGGGCAGCGGATCTGCCCCTTCCGTCCAGCTTCCACCATGTACGGGGAGCCGCAGCGCGGACAGGGCTCGTTGACCGGCTTGTTCCAGGCCACGAAAT
>JALYMD010000320.1 GCA_030773875.1 Chloroflexota bacterium
GTCCCGGGCGTCCCGGTCGGCCGAGCGTTGCTCAACGGAGACGAGGTCCTGGCCCGTCGTATCGCCGACGCGCTGCACGCCCTCCACACCTCGGGCCTGGATCTCGGCCGGCGTCATGACGCGGGGAAGGAGCTGGACCCGCTCGTGGCGCGGGCGGATGGGTTAGGTGCTGCCTGTCCGTCCCTCGATGCGGCAGCGCGACGGTGCCTCGCTTTCGTTGAGGCCTCGCGAGGGGCCTTTGATTGGCGATGGCAGCCGGTGCACCGGGACTTCTACCACGACCAGGTCTTGACGGGACCGGACGGCCTCGCCGTGATCGACTTAGATGACGCCGCCATGTCAGAGCCTGCCGTCGACGTGGCCAACTTCGCCGCCCACCTGCGCCTCCTGGCCCTTCAGGAGGTCGGTGACTCCCGCGGCCTGGCCGGCATCAGGGCCGCTTTCGTCGATCGATATCTCCGCCTCGATCCGGACCTGGATCGGAGTCTCTTGCGGTTCCTGGAGGGCGCCACGCTGCTTCGCCTGGCCGCCATCCACCAGCCGTGGGACCGGGGAGAATGGCTCGCCGGCCGCCTCCTGGTAGAGGCCGAGGAGCTGCTGCTGCGCTCCACCGAGGGGTAAGCGGCCAGCGATTCAACCTCTTTCCGTCGCCGGCCAAAATTGGCCGAAAAAGGTCCTCAACAGGGTGTATTTCCAGGGCAGCGCCTCGCTCTACTCAAGTGGGAGTCAGGAAAGGGGCTCCCGGGGCCGGACCGAAACGGACGGCACCTGAGGGAATTGGGGTGGCGCCGAGCCGATCGGTGCCGACCAAGGGGAAAGGAGGGAGGTAACAGGTCGCCGCTCGGTGCGTTGCAGGGTTGATGGAACCGGTTCTGAAGCCATCCTCGACCCGTTGAGTGCCGCGAGCGACACGGTGAGCGTCGGGTCGGTCGGCGCAGAGCACCCGACCGCCATTCTCGTTCTGGACAGGAGTTGCTCCCTGGAGGGAGCCTGAGTTTCCGGCGAGATGGTGACAAGGTCGGGGGCGATTCGGAGCGCCGACGTGCCCTTGCTTCGTCCCTCCCGGGCGGGGTCGCCCGGTGGAGGCGCGAACGCAGCGCTACGACCCAGAACGCTCTAGTGGCAAGTCGGGGATGGAGCGGAGCGCAGGTTTCCTATCCAGCTTCGGCACCGAGAGGAGCCGGGGGAATTCCCTAACTCGAGATGGCGTGGGACGGTGCGGGATCGCACCTGGTCCCTATGGGGTGACTTGCGCCCCGCCGACGGTTTGAAGCTGGGTCGGCCGCTGCCGACACCGGCAACGAATGAAGAAAGGCACGGTAGAACACCATGCGGAACCTGGTAGCGTTTGGTATCGCGGCAGTTATGGCGTTGGCGACGATGACCTTCGGCGCGCCGAGCGCACTTGCCGGGGACACGGAGTGCCGCGGCACGCTGGGCGCGGTGACGATCGTCGGCAACCTGATTGTTCCTGACGACGCCACCTGCATCCTCGTCGGAACTCAGGTGCAGGGCGCCATCGTGGTGAAGTCGCGCGCCAATCTCGACGCGACGAACGTGACCGCCACGGGCGGGCTGCAGGGCGAGAGTCCGGCGAGCGTGGTTATCAGCGGCTCGAGCTTCGGCAACAGCATCTCCTTGCGCAAGGCCGAGGACGTCAACAATCCAGCCGCCGGCAAGATCGACATCAGCGGGACGTACATCAACGGTGACGTTCAGCTGGAGGACAACCGCGAGCCGATTAGCCTGCGCAACAACGAGATTGTTGGCAGCGTTCAGGCCAACAAGAACGTTGGCGGCGTGGAGATCACCGGCAACCTGATCGGCAACGGCCTGCAGTGCCAGGACAACACCCCGGCACCGGTCGGCAGCGGCAACATCGCGAAGCAGTTCCAGGGCCAGTGCCCTTCGCCACAGTTCGGCACGACGGCACCGTAAGACCGCAGACCGTCTCAGAGTCACGGATCAGGGGGCTGGGTACTCCAGCCCCCTGATCCGTTGGCGCGTCCGCCGATAACCTTGCCATGGCTTGCCGAAATACCCTGGACAGAGAGAAGAGAGCAGCAATCCATCCGTGCTGGCTGGTCGAGGATCAATCCCTGGCGAGCGACGAATTGGTTTAGGATGAACGGTGACAGAGCGGGCTGGTGTCTGACGCCAATGTCGGCAAACGAGTGATCGGAACCTGCCGGTCAGCACGACTGCCCCGATACCATGCTCTCGCAGATGCCGCGGTATCTTCCAGCTGTTGTCGCTCTTGACTCCGACCCCTGGGCCGCCACGCGTGACCGCTTCCCACTCCATCAGCCTCCGCTGGACCAGAAGCTCGAGCCGCCCGTGCTCAGCCTGGAGGGGCTTCCTGGGGTGAGAACGGGGATTCATCCCCGGGCACACACCCTGCAGACGGATTTGATATGCGCGAGGGTTTCCTCGCGGTAGATCCCATCAGCGAAGCCGCCGAATCATCCTGTTGATGGGTCAGCCGTCGGCGGCTATGCCCGCTTGGTTCCCGTTACTTACCTGTCGTTGCAGTGCGGCATCGACAAGCCCGCGCATCTCCTCAGCGACCTGATCCCACCCGCTACGGGCGACGATGCGCTCCTGGCG
>JALYMD010000321.1 GCA_030773875.1 Chloroflexota bacterium
AGTCGCCCGCTCCAAGAGAAGCGGGCGACTGGTCGCCCATGGTCGACGGCTACTCCGTCCGCTCGAAACCGCTCAGGTTGATCCGATCCAGGTTGGAGAGCAGATCCCGGGACGTGTCCTCGGTGAACTCGACCGTCTGCTCGTCCTCGTTGATCACGTCGATAGAGAGCCCCAGCGAGCGCAGTTCCTTCACCAGGACCTTGAAGCTTTCTGGGACCCCGGCCTCGACGATCTCCTCGCCCTTGACGATGGCCTCGTAGGTCTTGACCCGGCCGACGACATCGTCCGACTTGACGGTGAGCATCTCCTGGAGAATGTGCGCGGCACCGTAGGCCTCCAGCGCCCACACCTCCATCTCGCCGAACCGCTGACCGCCGAACTGCGCCTTGCCGCCCAGCGGCTGCTGGGTGACCAGGGAGTACGGGCCGGTCGAGCGGGCGTGGATCTTGTCCTCCACCAGGTGAGCCAGCTTCAGCATGTAGATGATGCCGACCGTCACCGGTCGGTCGAACTTCTCGCCGGTCCGCCCGTCGTACAGGTCGACCTTGCCGTCCTCAGGCAACCCCGCCTCACGCAGCGCGGATCGGATGTCGGTCTCCGCCGCGCCGTCAAAGACCGGCGTCGCCACCCGAAACCCGAGCCGCTCCGCCGCCCAGCCGAGGTGTGTCTCCAGCACCTGGCCGAGGTTCATCCGGGAGGGCACGCCGATCGGGTTGAGGATGATGTCCACCGACTGCCCGTCCGGCAGGTAGGGCATATCCTCAATCGGCAGGATCCGGGAGATCACGCCCTTGTTGCCGTGGCGGCCGGCCATCTTGTCGCCCTCGGAGATCTTCCGCTTCTGGGCGATGCTGACCCGCACCATCTCGTTCACACCCGCCGGCAGCTCGTGGTCCGAGCTGTCGTCACGGCGGAACTGCTTGACGTCGATGATCTTGCCGTGAACGCCGTGGGGCACCCGCAGCGAGGTGTCCTTCACCTCGCGAGCCTTCTCACCAAAGATGGCCCGCAGCAGCCGCTCCTCGGCGCTCAATTCAGTTTCGCCCCGGGGCGTGACCTTGCCGACCAGGATGTCGTTCGGCCGCACCTCGGCGCCGATCCGGATGATCCCGTTCTCGTCGAGGTTCGCGAGGCTCTCCTCGCCGACGTTCGGGATGTCCCGGGTGATCTCTTCCGGTCCAAGCTTGGTGTCCCGTGCCTCGGTCTCGTACTTCTCGATGTGGATCGAGGTGAAGACATCGTCCCGCACCAGCCGCTCGCTGATCAGGATCGCGTCCTCGAAGTTGCCGCCCTCCCAGGGCATGAACGCGACCAGCACGTTCTGGCCCAGCGCCAGCTCGCCGTTCTCCGTCGAGGAGGAGTCGGCGATGACCTGGTCCACCTTGATCCGCTCGCCGCGCCTGACGCTCGGACGTTGGTTGATGCAGGTGTCCTGGTTAGAGCGGACGAACTTCTGCAGGTTGTAGACGTGCTCGGTGCCCTCGTCGTCCTGGATCTTGATCTGCTTGCCGTTGACGGAGGTCACGGTCCCGGCGTGGCGAGAGACCAGCACCTGGCCGGAATCCTTGGCCGCCTGGTACTCCACGCCGGTGCCGATGACCGGGGCCCGCGGCTGCACCAGCGGCACCGCCTGCCGCTGCATGTTCGCACCCATCAGCGCGCGGTTGGCGTCGTCGTGCTCCAGGAACGGGATCAGCGCCGTCGCCACGGAGACGACCTGCTTCGGCGACACGTCCATGTAGTTGACCTGCTCGGCCGGGACGTGCGGGAAGCGGTGGCCGCCTCCGCCCACCACCCGAACGACCACGTCGTCCGGGATAAAGCGATTCGCCTCGTCAAGCGGCGTGTTCGCCTGGGCGATCATCACCTGCTCCTCCCGATCGGCGGAGAGGTAGTCGATGATCTCGGAGGCAACCGGCTTGATCCGGACCGACTTCACACCGGCAGCCCGGATGGCCTCAGCGGTTCCATCAACGATCGCGGTGCCCTTCGCGGCGACGATCTCACCTGTCTCCGGATTGACCGCGTCGTCGCGCAGGATCTGACCTTCCATTGGAATGGCGGGGTCATCCGTGAGCAGCGTGGAGATCACCCGCCGGTACGGCGTCTCGATGAACCCGTACTGGTTGATCTTGCCGTAGGTAGCCAGCGAACCGATCAGACCGATGTTCGGTCCTTCCGGCGTCTCGATCGGGCAGATCCGCCCGTAGTGGGACGGGTGGACATCGCGCACGTCGAACCCGGCCCGATCCCGGCTGAGACCACCGGGTCCGAGGGCCGACAGCCGCCGCTTGTGGGTCAACTCCGCCAGCGGGTTCGTCTGGTCCATGAACTGGGAGAGCTGGCTGCCGCCGAAGAACTCCCGCACCGCGGCCATCACCGGGCGCGTCGTGCTGATGAGCCCATTCGGGGTAACCGTCTCCGGGTCCTGAATCGTCATCCGCTCCCGGATACCCCGCTCCAGGCGCTGGAACCCAGTCCGGACGTGCATCTGGATCAATTCGCCGACCGCGCGGATACGGCGGTTGCCTAGATGGTCGATGTCGTCCGGCTCGCTGAAGCCGTTGTTGAGCCGGATCATCTCGCGGATGATCTCGATCAGGTCGTCCTGGGTCAGGATCCGGCTGTCAATCCGGCCCTCGCGACCGTCGCCGTCGGCGCCGCGCCGCTTATGCAGCCGCTCATTCAGTTTGTACCGGCCCACGCGAGCGAGATCGTAGCGCCGGTCGTTGAAGAACAGGTTCTCCAGCAACGCCGTCGCATTGTCCCGGCTCGGTGGATCTCCCGGGCGAAGCCGCCGATAGAGCTCCATCAGCGCAAACTCGCGGGACTCGCCCTTCGTCGGATCCTTGTCGATGGTGGTCGCCATGTACCGCCGCTCGGGATCGGTGTCCACGTCGGCGAACAGCTCAAGCAGATCCTCATCCTTCTCGATCCCGATTGCGCGGAGCAGGATCGTGACGGGCATCTTGCGCTTCCGGTCGACCTTGACCGAGAGGATCTCCCGGTTGGACGTCTCGAACTCGAGCCAGGCACCCCGGTTCGGAATCAACTTGGCGGTTGAAAGAAGCTTGCCCGTCGTCGCGTCTGAGGCCCGCTCAAAGTAAACGCCCGGGGAGCGCACGAGCTGAGAGACCACAACGCGCTCGGCGCCGTTGATAATGAAGGTGCCGTCGGAGGTCATCATCGGGAAGTCCCCGAGGAAGATGCCGTCCGGCCCCGTCTCCTTGATCTCGCCGGTCTCCCGCATCACCAGCTTCGCGGAGATGCGCAGCGGTGACGCGTAGGTGATGTCTCGCTCGCGGCAATACACCTCCGCGACGCGCGGGTCCACCTTGGCCCGCTCCTGCTCCTCGCCCTTCGGCATCCGCATCCAGGGCGGATCGAAACGCGGCTCGGAGATGGAGAGTTCCATCTTCTTGTGGTGATCGGTGATGGGAGAAATCTCGTCGAGAAGCTCTCGCAGACCTTCCCGCATAAACCAGTTGAATGACTCAATCTGGATCTGGACCAGATTTGGCATCTCCAGCACAGTGGGAATGCGGGAGAACGTGCGTCGCCCGATACCCTCGTTTGATGTGACCTGCCGCGGCCCCACGACCGACGTCACATCGGACCTGGTCAGATTGTTAACGGCCATCCATCGCTCCTCTGTCCCGCTACCGACACCAAGCTCCAACGTCCGGCCGGTCCACCACAATGCCCCCCGCGCCGACCAACCCCGCGGAGGCTCGCTTCAACGACACTCCTCGCCTGACGTTAGAAAACTGTCCCCGCTTGGCTGGATCCGTGCATCAACTGGCACACCCCGGACATCCTGGGTGGCAATACCATCCCGAGATCGCATGGAAGGATGTCCCTCTAACTGTCAATGGGTGTGCAGCCAACGTCGAAGCGGGAGGGCAGCTTGCTCCCCTCCCGTCAATCCTGCAATGATCGGAGTGTTTTCCCGCACGCGCCGTCCAGTTGGCTCGTCCTTGGTCACGAGGGCAAACGTGCCGCCTCGTCACCGCGAACGATCATGATATCGTGTCTGCTATTGTATGTCAACCCATCCTTTTACAGAGTGTGAGTGCTCGCCGACGTCCCAGACGCCATGGCCCAGTCCTCAACTCAATATAGAGATAGCTTCGTCACGGTCTGCACCAGTAGGGGTTGGAGACGGACAACTGCGACTCGATTCTATGCCGAAAGCAGAAGTCGCGGGGGCCTTTCAACCCCCGCGGCTTCCTGAGATCTCATCGTTACCCACGCCGCCTACGGTCTAGGATGTCGGTGTAGCCGCTGCACCTGATGCGGGAGTCTCCATCATGGGTGTGCCCTCGGGTGCCACGTACTGGCTGCAATCGGAGATGTAGAGGTATCGCGCCACCTCTGGGTCGCTGATGTTCTCCCGGGTGATCGCGGTGTAGCCCGTGGTGACCTTGTTCGGGTTTGGCTCCGTCTTGGTGTTCAGATAGTCCACCGCCATCTGAAGGGCGGTCGTCCCGATGTCGCCGGGGTGTTGAGCGATCAAGAAGTCCACCACCTCGGTGCGGAGGTCCTGAATCTGGGTCGGCCCCGCATCGAAGCCCACCACCCGGATCTGGCCGCGCTTACCCTGCTCCCGGATGCCTGCCGCCGCACCCTGAGCGGAGAAGAGGTTCGTGCCGAAGATCCCGGCGAGGTCCGGGTCCGACTGGATGCGTGCGCTGGCGATGGCTGCCGCTTGGATCGGATCGTTGTTGCAGTACTCCTGGCCTAGGTACTCGATGTCCGGGAACTCCTGGATCGCCTCCGCGAAGCCCTGCTCCCGCTGATCCGTGGTGGAGACGCCGGGTTTGACGTTGATGACGAAGACCTTGCCCTTCCCCCCGATACCCTCGGCCAGCGAACGCGCTGCCAGCCGGCCGCCCTCGACGTTGTCGGAGGAGATATCGGCGATCTGCAGATCGCTGTTGATCGTGGTGTCGACGCAGAAGACTGCAATCCCGGCGTCTGCCGCCGCTTGCAGTGGTGCAATCATCGCCTGAGCGTCATTCGGGGCGATCAGGATCGCTGCTGGCTTGGACTGGATGACTGCGTTCAGAATCGGGGTCTGGAGCGTGGCGTCAAACTGCTCCGGGCCCTGCACATCGATATTGACTCCCAGCTCCTGCGCCTTGGCGCGGATACCGCACTCCATCGTGACGTAGAACTCGTCGCCCCGGACGCCCTGGATAAAGGTAATGTTGTAAGCATTGCCCTGGCTCAGGACGCGCCCGCCATGGGCGGCTGCCCGGAGACCGTGCTGTCCGAGGAGGGTCACGCCGACCCCGACTGCCGCCGTGCCCTTCACGAAGTCGCGCCGCGTAATCCGCCGAATCGTCACCCGCTGCTCGGCCATGTTCGCTCCCTTACACATTCTGCAATCTCCCCCCACTCGTTGGGGCTGGCGGAGGGTACCAAGGCCGAGATGGTGGCGCAACAGGGGACGTAGACGTGGCCGCGGTTCTACATCCGCTCCTCCGCCCGGCGCCGACGCTGATCGAGATAGACGGCGACAATGAGAATGCCTCCGATCAACACCTGCTGCCAGAACGGCTGCACCCGGGCGATCACCGTACCATTTCGGAGCACCGCCGGAATGAAGGTGCCGATCACCGACCCCACAATCGTCCCAAGCCCCCCGAACAGACTTGTTCCGCCGATGACCGCCGCGGAGATCGCTGCCAGGTTATCGGCCTGGTGCGTGCTGACCGAGGCTGTACCAAACCTGAGCAGATCGAAGACCCCGGCGATGCCCGCTAGAAGCCCGCTGAGCGCGTAGACCTTGATGAGGTGCAGATCGACGTTGATCCCGACCCGCCGTGCTGCGGCCGCGTTGGAGCCGACGGCGTAGGTGTAACGACCAAATCGCGTCCGGGCCAGGGCAACGGCAGCGATCACCACGACGACCGTCGTCACCGCAAGTGGAGGCGTGATGCGGTAGTGGTATCCCTCCAGATCGAAGGAGACCAGTTCCCGCAGTCCGATCTCCTGCTGGATGGCGGGCGGCACGTTCGGAACATTGACACCACGGGAGAGAAGCTGCGCGAATCCCAGGGCCATCCCAAGCGTCCCGAGCGTGACGATGAAGGCGGGCATTTTGAGACGTGTGATCAGCACGCCGTTGACGATGCCCCAGCCGAGCCCGGAGAGGATGCCGGCCGCGATGCCGAGAGGAATGCCCATCTCCTGGGTGGGAAACTCATACAGCTTGACCTGCTCGGGACTCCCCGAGAAGCGCACCGCCACCTTCGCCGCGACGACCGCCGAGAAGATCAGCACCGAGCCGACAGAGAGATCGATTCCCGCGGTGATGATCACAAAGGTCGCCCCAACAGCGAGCAGCAGAAGCTGTGAGGCATCAATGGCGATATTCTGGAAGTTGTTCGGGTTGAGGAAATTCTTCCCGCTGATCAGCGAAAAGGCCAGGATCAGAGCCGCCAGGATGAGCAGGGTAAACAGGGAGGAAATCCGAACAAACGGGTTCTGACTGCTCACGTCAGCGGAAGGAGGCACCGCCTGTGGCGGCGCGGTCGTCTGCGCATCGCTAGTCGCCAATGGTCGCCTCCCTCCTCGCCCCGCTCAGGCGTACGGATCCCGTCATCGCTGAAACCGCGTCGTCGATGGTCGCCGTCTTAGGATCCAACTCTTGGACGACCTGACCCAGTCGCAAGACAACGATACGATCGGACACCTCAAACACATGGGGCATGTTATGGCTGATGAAGACGACGGGGATGCCGGCATCTCGCACCTGACGCATCAGGTCCAGCACCTGACCGATCTGAGCCACACCCAGGGCTGCGGTCGGCTCGTCCATGATCACCACCTTGCTCGCCCACATGACGGCCCGCGCGACCGCAACGCCCTGGCGCTGGCCACCGGACAGCGTCGTCATCCGCCGTTGCAGCCCTGGGACCCGGACCTTAAGCCGCGCCAGTTGTTCTTCCGTCTCCTGCCGCATCCGTTTGCGATCCAGAAATCCAAGCGCGCCAAGCGGCCCGGCCATCCGGTACTCACGCCCGAGAAAGATGTTTGCCACGGCGTCCAGATGAGGCGCGATCGCGAGATCCTGGTAGACGGTCTCGATGCCGTGCCGGCGGGCATCCTGCGGGGAATCGAACCGGACGGGTCGGCCGTCAAAGACGATCTCGCCCGTGTCAAACGGCAGCACCCCGGTGAGCACGTTGATAAGCGTCGACTTGCCGGCTCCGTTGTCGCCAATCAGGGCGACGATCTCCCCCCGACGCACTTCAAAGTCGACATCGGTGAGTGCCCGCACGGGGCCGAAGTATTTGTTGATCCCCGAGGCCCGCAACACCGGCGCGGCCACCTGGTCTCCGTCCATCACCTGCCCCTCTCTGCATCCGCGTCGCGGCAATGCTATCCCCTAGAGAATGGGCGTCAAGCCGGTGCTTAGGCTCCATTCATCACCACGCGGTGGTCGACCCAGTCTCCTCCATTCACTGCAGCCGATCACTGCAGCCGACCGCCGGCCGGATCCGCGCTGCGTCTGCGTTGCTCCCACCCGATCCCCCGCGTAGACTGGCCGCATTGGCCCGTCGGTTCTCTACGTGAGGAAATGCCGGAAATGCCCTTCCCTACCGTCCCCATCGATCTCCGCTCGGACACCGTCACCCGTCCGACGGCAGCCATGCGTCGAGCAATGGCCGAGGCCGAAGTTGGCGACGACCAGTACGGAGAAGACCCGACGGTCAACCGGCTGGAGGAGCGAGCTGCCGACCTGATGGGCAAGGAGGCCGCCGTCTTTGTCGCAAGTGGCACGATGGGCAACCTCGTGGCGCTGCTTGCCCACTGCGGGCGCGGCGACGAAGCCATCCTTGGCGACGAGTCTCATATCTTCTGGTATGAGAGCGGCGGCGCGGCCGCGCTGGGCGGCATCCCGTTCAACCTCCGTCCTACATCTCGCCTCGGTCGCCTCGATCCGGATGACGTAGCCGACCAGATCCGCGCCGTGCGCCCCGGGTATCCCCGCACCGGCGTTGTCTGCATTGAGAACACTCACAACCGGTGCGGCGGCACGGTGCTCCCCTCGGATGTCCTGCGGGAGCTGACCGGCGTCGCGCGGGAGCGAGGTGTACCAGTGCACATGGACGGGGCTCGGATCTTCAATGCGGCCGCGGCGCTTGGCGTTCCTGCCGCCACCGTCGCTGCAGAGGTGGATACGGTCCAGTTCTGCCTTTCCAAGGGGCTCGCCGCCCCAGTAGGCTCGCTGGTGGCCGGGGACGCACCGTTCGTCGAGGCGGCGCGACAAGGACGAAAGATCGTCGGCGGGGCGATGCGGCAGGCGGGGGTGATCGCTTCGGCGGGGCTGGTGGCCCTGGAGGAGATGGTCGACCGGTTACCGGAGGACCATGCTCGGGCCCGGAGGCTTGCCGAGGGGCTGGCCGAGATTCCCGGGGCCACCGTGGACCTGGAGACGGTTCAGACCAACATCGTTATCTTCCGTCCGCCCGCGGGGCTCGACTCTGCCGCCGTGATCGAAGGCATGGCGGCACAGGGGATCCGCATCTCCAACTACGGTCTGCGCGGCCTCCGTATGGTGACCCACTACGAGATTGACGACGACGCGGTCGACCGGGCGCTGGAGGCCGCTGCCTCCGTCATGGCACCCATCCACGCCTAGCGGTGGATGAGCAGCAGGGCGAGACATCCACATTGGAGAGGGAGGGCACGCCGGGACACGGAACGCCTACTGCTCCCCATCTCCACATCACCCATCCCTTGCAGCGTGCCCGGGTGGTGCTCGGGGTTTCGGGCGGCATTGCCGCGTATAAAGCAGCCGACCTCGCCAGCAAGCTCGTGCAAAGCGAGGCCGTTGTGGACGTAGTCCTTACGGCTGGTGGTCAGGAATTTGTCCGCCCGCTGACGTTCCAGGCGCTCACGAAGCGTCCTGTTCACACGGACGCCTTCGCCCCGTGGACCGAGACATCCTTCGGCCACATCACGCTGGCGCGGGAGGCGGACCTTCTGGTCATCGCCCCCGCGTCCGCCAATACCATCGCCAGGTTAGCGCTCGGCCTTGCCGATGACCTCCTCAGCGCCATTGCCCTCTCGACAGAAGCCCCTCTCCTGATCGCCCCGGCGATGGAGCAC
>JALYMD010000322.1 GCA_030773875.1 Chloroflexota bacterium
ACTCTGCCCCACCGCCGGCTGGGCGCCTAGTCGGCCGCCCCGGGCGCAAGCGCCGCCTCGTCGGCATCGGCGGCCGGGACGGTTCTCGCGACCCGGTCGTTGATCAGCACGAACGAGAGCACGGCGGAGCCCACGATGAACGCGGAGGAAATGATGAAGGCCCGGTCCATCCCGGAGATGAACGCCCGCCCCGTCACGTCCGCCAACTGGGAGGCCGCAGGCCCCAGCGCTTGCCGCGCCGGCTCGAACCGCGGGTCGTCCAGGATGACCCGGCCCGCCAGGTTAATCCCGGAGCCCAGCATGTCAAGCACCGGCTGGAGCGGCGCCGCATTCGGATCGGCCCGCAGCCCCTGAACGACTGACGACTCGTCAAATCGGGCCTGGTAGGTGCGGTTCATCACCGTGCCGAGCAACGCGATGCCGAAGGCGAACCCGGTCTCCCGGATCGCCCCGTTCACCGCCGAGGCGACGCCGCTCTTGGCCGTCTCGACGCTGTTCAGCACCGCCGTCGTCATGGGCGCGAAGATCAGGCTCATTCCGGCGCCAAAAACGATCAGGGCCGGCAGGATGTCCAGATACGACGCGTCCACGGCTGTCCGGAGGAAGAGGAGCGAGCCCACCCCGCCAATCAGCATCCCCAGCGCGATCAGCTTTCCGGCCCCGAGCCGGTTTACCAGCGACCCGGAGATCGGCGCCCCGACCATCATCATCCCGACCATGGGCAGCAGCGTCAGGCCGTTGCGCACCGGGGAGTATCCATGCACGTTCTGGTAGTAGAGCGTCATCGAGAACGCGATCCCGGAGATGAGGAACGAGACCGCGAGCGCGGCGACGTTGGCGCCGGTGAAGGTGCTGGAGCGGAAGAAGCGCAGCGGAATCATCGGTCGCGCCGTCCGCGACTCTACGAAGACGAACGCCACGAGCAGCACCACCGCCGCGGCGAAGGCGGTCAGGATGAGGTTGTCGTTCCAGCCCCGCTCACCGGCTTCGATCAGCCCCCAGACCAGCGACACCAGCGCCGCGGTGACCAATACCGTGCCCGGGATGTCGGCCGCCACCGTGCCGCTCTCGTCCCGGGACTCCCGCACCACTGCCGTGGTAACCAGGAAGGCGCCGATCCCGATCGGCACGTTGATCAAGAAGACCCAGTTCCAGCTCGCGTACTGGACCAGCAGCCCGCCGACAATTGGCCCTAAGGCCAGCCCCGAGACCGAGATCGCCGACCAAATCCCGAGGGCCTTGCCCCGCTCCTCGGGCGGGAACGCCTCGGAGATCAAGGAGAGGGAGAGCGGCATGATGAACGCTCCACCCAATCCCTGGAGGGCGCGGGCGGCAATCAGCGTTTCGGTGTTCTGGGCGAAGGCTGCCATTAGGGAGGTGCCGGTGAAGAGCGCGATCCCGATCAGGAACCAGCGCTTGCGCCCCAGCCGATCCCCCAGCCCGCCCGCAGTGATCTGGAGCGAGGCGAAGACCAGCGTGTAGGCCGAGACGATCCATTGGAGCTGCGTCGGCGTGGAGCCAAGTTCGCTGGAGATGGTCGGTAGCGCCACGTTGACGACCAGGTTGTCCAGGATCGCCATGAAGAGCGCGAAACACGCTGCGGCCAGCGTGAACCACTTTGCGTTGTTGTCGGTCACGCGGCCCGCCAGGCCCGCCCGAGGTGCTCGTGTTGCCATGCTTGATGCTGTCCCTTCCGTTGGTTCGTCAGGTCGGTTGGGCCCGCCTTACAGCAGGCAGGGTCCGATGTCGATGCGTTGCTCCTTCCAGTGATCCCACCGGATGCGTCCTGCCGGTCTCGGTCGTTAGGTCTCCATGGGCGCCGTCACCTCGCTACGTGGCCGCCATCCGTCGGCCCAATTGCACCTGGGGCTGCCTGCAAAACCCCATCCGTAACACTTTTGTAACAACTGCGGTTACGATTTGTGGCGTGCTGACTGATTTGAAGCGGGTTAGTCGGCAACCTGCTGCGCTCGGTGGCCGCACGCACCGAGGATCGCTTGGACCACCTCCGCCACCGTGAACTCAGCTAGTTTCCGCTCCATCGCCGCCTCGGCCTCCCGGAAGAAGCCATCCAGGGCCCGCTCCATGTGCCGGCCGAAGACGCAATCGGGGTTCGGCGGCCGGTGATGGCGCGGCAGGCCCCGATCCCCATCGACCGCTCGGTAGACCTCCAGCAGCGTCATCTGCTCGGGTCGGCGCAGCAGCCGCCA
>JALYMD010000323.1 GCA_030773875.1 Chloroflexota bacterium
AGGGCGCGACGAAGGCCCATTCCTCATCGGTGACGTCACTGGGGTACGGTTTGCGGGTATCAGCAGGGCTATCCATCCCCCATGGGATACTTCCGTCCAACCGCTACACAGGCTGGCCAGCCCTGGCAAGCTGCGTGCGGCACCCGTCGTCGGCAGGGTCCAATTCCGATCCGGAACGTGCGATCCGCCACCCCTGATGCAATCCGATCTCCGCCCTAGGAGGAGGACACCCCCCGTGGCCGTCGCCGCCGATCAGTCGCTCGAAACCCTGGCCATCAACACCATCCGCACGCTCGCCATCGACGCGGTCCAGGCCGCCAACTCCGGTCACCCGGGCCTGCCGCTCGGCGCCGCGCCGATGGCCGACGTCCTCTGGACGGAGTACCTGAAGCACAACCCGCGCGATCCCCACTGGCCGGATCGGGATCGCTTCGTCCTCTCCGCCGGTCACGGCTCGATGCTCCTGTACGCCCTGCTCCACCTGACCGGCTACGACCTCTCCCTGGACGACCTGAAAAACTTCCGCCAGCTTGGCTCCAAGACCCCGGGCCACCCGGAGCGGGGCCACACCCCCGGCGTCGAGGTCACCACCGGCCCCCTCGGCCAGGGGTTCGCCAACGGCGTCGGAATGGCGATCGCCGAGGCCTTCCTCGCCGCCCGTTACAACCGGCCCGGGCACGAGATCGTCGACCACTACACTTACGGGATCGTGTCCGACGGCGACCTGATGGAAGGCGTCGCCATGGAGGCCGCCTCGCTCGCCGGGCACCTCAAGCTCGGCAAGCTGGTCTACCTCTACGATCAGAATCACGTCACCCTGGCCGGCTCGATTGGCCTCGACTTCTCGGAGGATGTCCAGGCCCGCTTCGAGGCCATGGGTTGGCACACCCAGACCATCGACGGCATGGACACCGACGCCGTCCGCGAGGCCCTCTCCCACGCCCGCGCCGAGACCTCCCGACCGAGCCTGATCTGCGCCCAAACCGTCATCGGCTTCGGCTCCCCCAACAAGGCCGGCACCTTCGGCGTGCACGGCGCCCCGCTCGGCCCCGACGAGGTGCGCCGGACCAAGGAGAACCTCGGTTGGCCCGCGGATCAGAGCTTCCACGTCCCGGACGAGGCCGCCTCCACCTTCCGCGCCGCCCTCGATCGTGGAGCCGAGGCTCAGGCGGCCTGGCGTATGCGGTTCGACGCCTACGCTGAAGCCTTCCCGGCCGAGGCGGCCGAGTACCAGCAGGCGCTCGCCGGCGTCCTGCCGGAGGGCTGGGACAGCGATCTGCCTCGCTACGAGGTCGGCGCAAAGGCCGTCGCCACCCGCAAGGCCTCCGGGGAGACCATCGCCAAATTCTTCCCCAAGGTCCCGCCCTTCATCGGCGGCTCGGCCGACCTCGACCCTTCCACCAACACCGCGATGAAGGGCGCCGGCGACTTTGAGGCGCCCGGCACCAACGGGGAGAACGAGCAGGGAACCCTCGGCGGCGGCTGGAGCTACGCCGGCCGCAACATCCACTTCGGCGTCCGCGAGCACGCGATGGCCAGCGCCGTGAATGGGATGGCCGCCCACGGCGGCGTCATCCCCTTCGGCGCCACCTTCCTGGTCTTCTCCGACTACTGCCGCCCCGCCGTCCGCCTCGCGGCGCTGACCGGCCTCAAGTCGATCTTCGTCTTCACCCACGACAGCATCGCCGTCGGTGAGGACGGTCCCACCCACGAGCCGGTCGAGCACGTCATGAGCCTGCGCGCGATCCCGAAGCTCACCGTGATCCGCCCCGGCGACCCGAACGAGACGGTCGAGGCCTGGCGCGCCACCCTCACCAACACCGGCCCGACCGCCCTGGTCCTCTCCCGCCAGGACCTGACCATCCTCGACCGCTCCGGTGCCAAGGGAGACGTATCCCAGGGCGGCTACATCCTCGCCGACAGCGATGGCGCCCCCGACATCGTCCTCATCGGCACCGGGTCGGAGCTAGAACTCGCGCTGATGGCCCGCGACCTCCTTGCTGACCACGGCTTCAAGGGCCGGGTTGTCAGCCTGCCGAGCTGGGAACTCTTCGAGGCCCAAGGGGAGGCGTACAAGGAGCAAGTACTCGGTCCCGCCGGCACCCCACGCCTCTCGGTCGAGGCCGGCGTCACCCTCGGTTGGTGCCGTTACACGGGCGAGAAGGGCGCCAACGTCGGCGTCGACACCTACGGCGCATCCGGCCCCGGCGCCCAGGTGCTGAAGCACTATGGGTTCACCAAGGAGCACGTCGCCGCCGAGGCCCTCCGCCTCCTCGGCCGCCCAGACCTCGCCGATCAAGTCGAGCCACCGGCCGGGGGAGAAACCGCCGGCGAGGAGGCCAAAGGCGCCGAAGGGCACTCGTAGACCCGCCGCAAGCAGCTAGCCATCCGCACTCGCGGGTTCACGGCAGAAGGAGAAGACAACCCATGGTCGACGTAGCCAAGCACGAGCAAGGCCAGGACACGCAGCAGAACCCGATCAAGGCGCTGCTCAATGAGGGGCAAAGCGTCTGGCTGGACGACATCAGCCGCCAGATGTTGACGAGCGGCGAACTGAAGCGCCAGATCGAGGAGGTCGGCATCCGGGGGGTCACCTCCAACCCGACCATCTTCGAGAAGGCGATCTCCTCAAGCGACGCCTACGATGACGCCGTTGCCGACCTGCTGCGACAAGGCAAGCAGGCGCCGGAGATCTTCGAGGCGGTCGAGGTCGAGGACATCCGGAACGCCTGCGACCTCTTCGCCCCCCTCTACGAGCAGAGCGGCGGCTGCGACGGGTTCCTCTCCATCGAGGTCTCTCCGGGTGCCGCCCGGGACGCGGAGGGCACCCGCATCGAGGCCCGCCGCCTCTGGGCCTCCGTCGGCCGCCCAAACCTGATGGTCAAGATCCCCGGCACCCTCGAAGGCGCCGCGGTGATCCAGGAGATGCTGACCGAGGGCATCAACATCAACATCACCCTCCTCTTCTCTATCGAGAGCTACGAGCGGGTCGCCCTGGCCTACGTGTCGGCCCTGGAGCGGCGCCACGCCCAGGGACAGCCGATCGACCGGATTGCCTCCGTCGCCTCCTTCTTCGTCAGCCGCGTCGACACCCTGATCGACAAGCTGCTGGAAGAGAAGATTGGCGCAACCGATGATCCCGCTAAGCAGGAGAAGTTGCGCGGGCTCCAGGGCAAGGTGGCGGTCGCGAACGCGAAACTCGCCTACGCCAAGTTCCAGGAGATCTTCGAAGGCGAGCGCTTCGCCCCGCTGCGAGCCGCTGGTGCCAACGTCCAGCGCCCCCTCTGGGCCAGCACCGGCACCAAGAACCCCGCCTACAGCGATGTCCTCTATGTGGAGGAGTTGATCGGCCCGTACACGGTCAACACCATGCCGGGCAAGACGATCGAGGCCTTTCTCGACCACGGCCGGGTCGAGCGCACCCTGGATCGGAACGTGGAGGAGGCGCGGCAAGTCATGTCCGACCTCGCCGCCGCTGGGATCGACCTCGCCGCCGCAACGGCGCAACTGGAGGAGGAGGGCATCGCCTCCTTCACCAAGTCCTTCGACTCCCTGATCGCGGGCGTGGAAGGCAAGCGAGCGGCCCTTGCGGAAACGGTCGCCACGACGTAGCCGTTGCCCCGCCATCCCCTCTATGGCGCCGCCCCCGGAACC
>JALYMD010000324.1 GCA_030773875.1 Chloroflexota bacterium
TCCCGCGCCTCAAGACCGAGTCCCGGCGCGGGGTGCGCTTCGATCGTGCCGCCTACCGGGAGCGCAACAAGGTCGAGCGCCTGATCCGACAGCTCAAGCGGCACCGGGCGATCGCGACGCGCTACGAGAAGCTGGCCGAGACCTACCACGCCCTGCTCACCATCGCCTGCATCCTCCTCTGGCTGTGATTTTGCCGACAGGCCCTAGTCTCCGCCCCGTCACGTCGAACCTCAGTGCGTGTTATGAACCTATAGGGGCGCGTAGGGGCGCGAAGCCGCGTCCCTGCTCCTGCTTGGCATGAACCGGCATTTGCTCGCCGATGCATCTCGGTCAGAGGGAGTGGAGTCGGAGCTGGGCTCGCCGGGTGGGCTCATTCGCACTCCTCCCCGGCCTTCGGCTTGTCCCATGACCTAGCGTCGCCCTCTCAAGACCATAACGGGCTCTGGGGGCGGCGAAGCCGCAGCCCTTTGGCGACGCCCAGACCTGCGCGCTCCGGGTGCTCGCGGCGGACCGGGATCTGCTGGGAGCAGGCTTGATCACCACGGCAGGCGACACCTAACTTGACTTGGGGGGATGACCGCTTCCCTCCAGCAATGTGACAATGACACCAGGGGAAACGAGATCTTTGCCACAGGCTGCAAAACCATACATGCGCCGTTGGAAACACGGCAGGAGCGGTCCGCGCCATGACTTGGGCCATCCGAACGGCGGGGTTAGGAAAGCAGTACGCGGAGGACAAGTGGGGGGTCCGTGACATCTCCGTTACGCTGGAGTTCGGCACCCTGGTGGCACTGCTAGGCGCTAACGGCGCAGGCAAATCCACATTCATTCACTTGCTCTGCGGTGCACTCAACCCAACCGTAGGGACGCTCGAACGAAATCAGTCGGCGCCGTCGTCCGTGGGATGGTGCAGCCAACGCCAGAGCATCGACTGGTACATGCCGGTCCGCGACAACGTCATACTCGGAGCTCGGCTGGCTGGCTGCAGTCGTGCCGGGAGCAGAGATCTCGCCACCAAAGCGCTCGAGGTGGTGGGACTGGGCGACGCAGAGGCAAAGTTCCCCGACGAGCTTTCTGGGGGACAGCAGCAGCGCATCCAGATAGCGCGCGCACTCGTGGTCAACCCGCCCATCCTCCTCCTGGACGAGCCCACCGCTGGGCTGGACGTGGAAGCCTCCGAGTCCCTCCTCGACAACCTCAAGGGGCGCGCCGGGTCCGGCTGCCACGTTCTGGTCTCTTCCCACGACATCGGGCTGCTCGAGTCCCGATGCGACGCCGTCTTGCTCCTGGCCGAGGGCGAACTGATCACGTTCGAGACCACCGCAAGGTTCTTGGACCGTTTCGCCCAGGAAGAGATCCTCGAGATCGCCTACGAAGGGGAGATCTCCGAGCCCGTGATGGCCAGTCTCCGGCAGGAGGCCATTCGGGTGACGGAGACAAACCCGCTCCGGATGCTCGTCCGCCGCGGTACGCCGATCAACCGTATCGTCCCTCTGCTTGGGGGTGAGGTCAGGGTCCAGGACGTTCACCGGACAACCCCAGGCCTCCGGGAGGCTTACCTATCGTTCTCGCAGCAGTCGCAGGGCCACCGGGGAACGGGGCCGGCAGCATGAGGAAATGGAATGAGACGGCAGGGAACGGCCCTCCAGGCGCCTGCGCTCGCCGCGGGTGCCGTACAAGCTGCGGCGGATGATGCCCGCGGCGCCCGGGTCTGATCGTTGGCACGCTTCGGCGTCATCGCTGAGTTCGAGCTGAAGGCTTTGTGGGCAACCAAGTCGACGCTCGTGGGGCAGCTCTTCGTCGAGCCCCTCGTTTACACCGCCCTGCTCGCGGCCGGCCTCCAAGGCCTGACCGGCTCAAGTGGTGGGGTAGACGGCCTGACCTACCTGACGTTCGCGTTTCCCGGCATCCTGGGGTTGCAGGCGATTCGCCTCTTTGCTCGGTCGGTCTACCGATCTACCGTGGATCGACGGTGGGGGCTCCTTGCCCTCAAGCGCCTCGCGGGCGTCGGCGCGCTCGGGTACGTTCTGGCGATGACAGTTGCCCCGATAGTCGCCTTCGTTGTCCAGACACTGGTGGCTACCCCCGTCGCGATCCTTCTCGACGCCGAGGTCTCCTTCGGGCGCTGGGTTGGGACGGTGGCCCTCGGGGCGGCCTTCCTCTTCTTTTGGACTGGGTTCGCCATCGCCCTCACGGCCTACATCCGCAACTACGAGCAGCGCGACTTGGTCATCAGCCTCTCCCTGTTGCCGCTGACCTTCAGCGCGCCGGTGTTCTACTCGCTCGGCGACCTTCCCCCGTACATGCAAATCGTCGGGTACGTCAACCCGCTGAGCTACCAAGTGATCGCCATGCGCAGCACGTTCGTAGGAGACACGGAGCCGGCAGCGCTCCTGGTTGCGCTCCTCACATCGGTGCTGCTCGTCGTGGTGGCGACCCTGTCGGTAGCCCGGGGTGAGCTCCTCGGGTCCGAGGTTTAGCCCGGCGTCTGCGGCCAAGCATCAGCTTGGACCAGATCTCACGCCTACCGCCCAGTTCTCAACGATCACGGGGAGTTTCTGGGAGCGCGCCGCGTTCCGGGTCGGAGGGAACGAGGTTGCCCCGAGCATCAGGGGGAGATCGAACTGCCGACCGCCTAGCCGCTCGATGCACTACCGGATCCTGCCCGACACGGCGGCCGCGTCCCGTTTCGTCGCCTTCGCCTGCTTGATGCTCAACCACCTCGTCACCGTCAGCGCCCGAAATCCATACCAAGCCCTACGCTTCCCGGCGGGCCAGTTGATGCAACACCATCGCGTAGGCGCCTGCACCCCAGACCAGGATGACCAGGAACGAGAGCCAGGCGTCGGGAAAGACGGCTTCGCCAATGAGGCCGTTGACCGCCAGCCGGGTTCCTTGGCTGGTGGGGAACAGGGCCAGCAGCAGGTCGGTCCAACCCGGGACCGGCAGCCCAACCAGAAAGACCGGCACGACGATCGGCATCAGCAGAAACCCGGACCAGGTATTGATCTGATTGGCGTTCTTGAATAGCCCACCGAGCACCAGCCCAAACCCGATCAGCGTCACGCTCAGCACGGCGAGCGCAGCCACGAACAGCCCGATATCGGCCGGCACGAGCCGCGTCAGCCCTAGCTGAATCGCAACGGCAATCGCCACGTAGACCAACCCGACCATCGCCTTGGCGAGGACCACGTCAAGGTAGGAGGCGATCATCACCAGCGCGTCGAGGGTGCGCTTCTCGGTCTCCTCAGCCAGGATGACGGGCACCGCCAGCATCGCGATCATCACCACCAGCAGCACCAGCGTGGTGAGCAGCGAGTAGCGGCGGAGCCCCAGCCGATCGAGGAGGCTTACCTGCCCCGGAGGCGGCTGCTCGGCCACCACCCGCACCTCCGCCACCGGGCCCCGACCGGCAAGCCGGTCCACGGCCGACCCGACCGACCCAGCGACATACTGCCCGCCCACCGCGACATCCGGCGCGACAATCACGTCCAGAGCCGGCAGCTCCCCCCGCCGCACCGCCTCGTCGAACCCCGGCGGGACGATGATGCCGACATCAGCCTCCTCCTGCCCGACCAAGCGGCGCAACGTCGTGACATCCGGTGTCGAGTGAAGGTCAAGTTGCACGGCGCCCCCGACCGTGCTGACCAGCGCCTCGTCGAGGTCCGTCGGCTCAGCCGCCGAGAAAATTACCCTCGCGCTGGGACGCGCCGTTTGATCGTCAAGGATGGCCCCGTAGAAGATCGCGAGCCCGAGCGGGACCAGAATGGCGACCAAGACCCGCGCGTCCCGGATCGCATCGCACACGTCCTTCAGGAAGATGGTCCGGATCATCCTCGGGTGCATCGCGTTCCCCTGCGACATCCTGACGAGCGCAGCACCGGCACCGCGAGGATTTGCCTGCTCGCCTCCACGCCTCCGTGCCCCCTCACAGTGGCCGCCCAGCGAGGGCAACGAAGACATCCTCGAGCGTGCCTTCCTGGGAGTGCAGCGTGAGGACAGCGCCATCTCGCATCCATGCCGCGAGGCGGGCCGCATCCTCTGGATCATCCAGGTGCAAAAGATGTTCCTGACGGTCGCGTAGGAGCACCGCGGCTGTACGCTGACCGTAGCGGAGCTTCAGCTCCTGTGGCGTATCCAGCGCGACCACCTTCCCCTGACTGAGGAACGCGACCCGATGGCAGAGGTCGTCGGCCTCGTCCATGTCGTGGGTCGTCAGAAAGACCGTGGTCCCGACATCGCTGAGCCGGCCGATCAGCGCCCGCAGATCCCGCGCAGATGTCGGGTCCAAACCGCGCGTCGGCTCATCCAGGAAGAGCACCCTGGGCCGGTTCACCAGCGCCCGCGCGATCAGCAGGCGCTGCTTCATGCCCGTCGAGTAGGTCTTCACCTTGCGGCCGGCTGCCTCCACGAGCCCGACATCGGCGAGCAGATCCTCGATCCAGGTTTTCGGCGCCCCATACAAATCTGCAAAGACGCGCAAATTCTCCCGGCCGCTAAATCGCTCGTAGAGGTTCTGCTCCTCGAAGACGAGGTTGATCAGCGGCTTGACCGCTTCCCGCTCCGAGGCGACATCGTGCCCAGCGATGCAGGCTCGCCCGGCCGTCGGCTTCGTGCGTCCAGTCAGCATCCGAATGGTGGTTGTCTTGCCCGCGCCGTTGTGGCCCAGCAGACCAAACACTTCTCCCGCGCCAACCGCGAAGCTGATCCCCTCGACGGCGCGGACCTCGCCATAGTGCTTCACGAGATCCTGAACTTCGACCAGGGGAGCGACCACGTTCATCCGGTTGTTGACCCTCGCGCATCACTGGGCGTCGCCCCACACCGCGTCACCCGTCGGCCAAACCCGATGTTCTCCATCTTCGCACCGTAGTGGCAGCCACGACGAATCAGATCACCGGCTTGAGCCGCGCCGCCCTGGTACACCGCTTGCTCCACCGGACCATCAGAGGATTCAGAGGTGACGGCGGGCCGTCCCGGTTCGTTCAGCGCCGGGCTCAAAGAGAAACGGGGAGTGGGATGTCGGAGCAGGTAGCGCGGCGGTTTATTGATGCCCTTCACAAGCTGGAGCGGGACCGCGATCTGGACGCCATCGTTGCGACGTTCGCTGAGCGCTGCGATGTCGGCAACGTCGTCTCACCACGAACGTTCGAGGGACGGGAGGGTGCCCGGGAGTTTTGGTCGGTCTATCGGGAAACGCTGGGCGAGGTCGAGTCGACATTCCGGAATGTGATCGTCACCGCCGACCGCGCCGCCCTGGAGTGGACGACGAAGGGAACCGCCTCCCAGGGCCACGACATCAACTACGACGGCGTCAGCATCCTGGAGATCGAGGGCGACGCGATCACCCGATTCCGCGCCTACTTCAACCCGGCCGAACTCGGCCAGCAGATCCAGGGGGAGTAGCGGCACCCGCCCAGCCCACCGCGATCTCACCGGCTCCAGGACGCCGCCCAATCTGCGACCTTGTGCGTGCCATGCCCTCGCAACGGGTCTCCTTGGTCTCCCAAGGTCAACCCCGGTCATGGTTCGGTGAACCCGTTGGGACGCTAGGACGCGGCGGCTCCCAGGACGATATCCTCGTCGTCAACACGGACTCCATCCGGGCACGCAACCCGGCCGAGCGACCCTGCTGGTTCAGCCATGGCGGGATCCCGCTCCTGCAGGTAACGTCGAAGGGCATCTTCCCAGGAGGGAAGGAGCTGCCCATGCCCGCTGGCAAGCACCCGCGACAGGCGTTTCGATGGATCGGGTGCATCGTCCGTGCGACGTCCGACGACCAGGTCCGTGTCGAGCCCGGACTCGGCAGCCGCAGCGCGGGCCACCTCTGCCCAACTCGCGGCCCCGCCGTTGACCACATGCCAGATCCCACGCTCCCCGTCGATCAGCAGATCCAGGGCGACATGGATCAGATCCGGCAGGTAGGTCGGAGAAACGACCACGTCATCCGGCACGGAGCAGCGGGTGCCAGCCTCTAGCGACCGGAGCGCCGCCGCAACGGGGTGATCCTGGTCCCAGGGGCCGAACAGCGGCCCAGTGCGAATGACCAGCGCACCCGGATGGCCGTTCAACACCCGCTGCTCCCGGACTGCCTGGGTCTTCCCAAGGATGCCGGCAGGACACACGTCGTCTGTCTCTAGGTACGCCTGGCCATGATGCCCTGCGAAGACCAGGTCGGAGCCGATGGCAAGCAGGGCAACCCCTCGTGAGGCGCAGACCGCGGCAAGCACCGCGCCCGGATCCTTACCCTTTGGCCCAGGGCGAGCCGCTGCGTCCAGGTACGCCCCGGCGTCAATCACCCCCCAAGGCTCATAGTGGTTCAAGACGGCGCCCATTGACTCCGCCGTTCCCGTGCCCATCTCCTCGGGCGCCAGCAGGCGGTACGCCAGTCCCCGGTCCCGACAGATATGCGCGAGCGCCTCGCCGAGTGGCGTCCCGGCGCCCACGATCAGCAGCGGCGGTGCCGACCAGCCAAGCGGCAGATCTTGCCCGTTCGCGGTCCCGGACTCCGGTTCGGTTACGAGCGGGTAGATGAACCGGTCAGGGCGACGCCACCAGCCGGGGCCGGCAAGGACCGGGTGGCGGTGCTCGCCGTGTTGGGCGAGGTCCCGCAGCATCGTCGCAATAGCGGTGGGCCGGGGCTCCGGGGCTCGAAGGTCAAAGACGCCCGGCTCGTAGAAGTTGTCCTGCCTCGTCAGGAGGGTATTCCAGTCGAAGGCCCCAAGCAGCGACCAAGCCGTCACCGCCCGCACATCGGCACCAGCCGCGCGGGCGCCATGAGCGCCACGCCACATCTCGTCAAGCCACCGCAGCTGTTCCTCGCGGGTGCAGCCGTTGTGTGCCTCGGTCACGGCGATCGGTAGTCCGTAGCGCTCCCAGGTTTCGCAGAGGAGCGCTTCTGGTCCTGACGCCCCCTCCGGCAACACCCGCGCCGCCAGCACATCCACGTAGATGTGTCGTCCATTCGTCCCTGGAATCTCTGTCGGGTAACGATCCACCCGCTCGTCCAGGAACCGCTCGCTGCTGAGGTAGGTATTGATCCCGACGATATCTGGCGGGCAGGGGTTCTCGCGGAACCAGGCCAGTTCAGCGTCTTCGACGCCGGCACACCGCCGCAGCCATCCCCACATAAGGTGGTCGGGCGTTAGGCGACCGGTCAGCAGGTCGCAGCTGATCCAGCGGCGTTCGTTCTCCAGATCCGCCTGATACGCCAGCGTTGGGGTGCTAAAGGTCTTGCCGAGGTCATCGGTTTGGACGAGACGGGCGTCGGGGTTCACCTCCCGGATCGCCCGCATCGCCAGCACCACGGCGCGGCACTGGATGAGCAGTGCCTGCGCGAAGGCCGCATCGTCGCGACGGTGAGGATACCAGTGCCCGTACAGGGCGCTGAAGCGCGCGGTGGTCAGCGGCTCGTTGATCGGGGTGTACTCCTCGACCCAGGGGTAGCGCTCCGCGACCGCTCGCGCGTACTGGGCGACCTTCTCCGGAAACGCGGGGTCCAGCAGGCTGGTATGGGCCGGCCCGCTGCCATGGTGAACCAAGCCGACGATCGGTCGCACGCCAAGTTCGCGCAAGCGGCCGAGCCGCTCGTCGGCCCAGCTCCAGTCGGCGCTCTCCGGGCCGTCGGGTGCCGTGCGTTCCCAGAGAACAGGGTAACGGATTGCCTTGATGCCGAGCGAGGCGAAGCGGTCGAGATCATCGAGGCGGGTGGCGTGGCCGCTCTGATCGAGCTGGTGGAAGTAGTTGTCCCCGACGCGGACCGTAGTTGCCTCTACCCCAGCCCACACCTCAAGGTGTAGTGAGGTGACCCTCTTTTCCTTCACCTGATCTTGCCTCCATCCCTCCCTGGGTCCCATCGCGACATAAGTCGCGTCCGCTGCGCTACCGCACGGATCGGGCCACAGGCTGGCGGGGGCAAGAGGGCATGCCTGGTCAGCGGGTAGATTGAGCATCAAGCCGCGGAGAATCGTGTGGAAGTGGTCAGCCGTCCGCCACCATGGGACGCGGAGACTGCGGTTCAGGCATGTGGTCCGGATCCGGTCCGGCGCAACTCGGAGCCTCCAACCGCTCCTGGATCGTCACGTCCGCCCCCACAGGTCGAGCGTTGATCCGTCTCATCTCCTCAAGGGGGAATTTCGGGGTCCGGTCGGCGTAGAGGAGCCCGTTCGCTTCCTGGTAGGTGTCGGCGAACTGTGTGTAGCAGAATCCCGCGAGCAGCGGCAGCGAGCGCACGGCCTCCAACAGCGCCGCGTAGCGGGCCATGAACGTCTCTGCGGTGGTGCTGCGCGAATAGCCCCACGTCTCGTCCCGGTCCTCGGGTGGCGTGAAAGCAATCCCGCCGAACTCCGTCAGCATCAGTGGCTGCCCGGCATGGGGATGCCCGGAGACGGTTAAGAGCCGTCCACCCGGCCGCTCCCGCGTGAAGAGCTGAGGGATGCTTTCGCCGCTGCTGTAGCGCGCCGCGATGCGCTCCGGGCGAGGATCGTAGTCGTGGATGCCGATGATATCGGTCGCCACGCTCTCCCAACCGTCGTTCCCAATCACCGGTCGGGTGCCGTCTAGGGTTTTCGTCAGGTAGTAGAGCGCCTGCACGTAGTCGCGCTGAGCCGGGTTGTTCGGCAAGTCCGGCACGCCCCAGGACTCGTTGAACGGCACCCAGGAGATGATGCAGGGGTGGCTTGAGTCCCGATCGATCACCTCGGTCCACTCGCGGGTCAGGCGTGCCACGCTCCGCTTGGTGAAGCGGTAGGCACTGGGCATCTCTTCCCAGACCACCAGCCCCAGCGTATCCGCCCAGTAGAGGTAGCGCGGATCCTCGATCTTCTGGTGCTTGCGGACGCCGTTGAAGCCCATCTGCTTGGCCAGCTCGACGTCCCGCCGTAGCGCCCCGTCATCCGGCGCCGTTTGGCCAGTCTCCGGCCAGTATCCCTGGCCCAGGACCATCCGGAGCGGAAATGGGCGTCCGTTGAGGACAAACCGGTCGCCCTGGACCCCAGCCGACCGCAACGCGGTGTAGCTCTCCACCTCGTCAATCACATCCCCGTCGGGCGCGGAGAGGCGGAGCCGTGCCTGGATCAACGTGGGCGACTTGGGGCTCCAGAGCAACTCATTGCGGAAATCGTCGATGCCAGGATCCGAGAGAGCAATTCGGCGGTGGATCTCGCCGGCGATCACGGCGTACCTGTCGTCTGCTAGGACCTTGCGGTCTCGCCCCTCGCCGACGCTCAGTTGGACATCCAAGCGCAGATCGTCCCGAATGACCCCATCCAGGATCACCTCCACCCCAAGGTCCCAGGCCTCTAAGCTGGAAGTCCAGCGCAGCGTTTTGATACAGGTCTCAGGCACGCACTCCAGCCACACCGTCTGCCAGATGCCGGTCGTGCGTGGGTACCAGATCGAGTGTGGCTCCCGGTGCCAGTCCTGCTTACCCCGTGGCTTCGCCAGGTCGGCCGGGTCATCCTCCGCCCAGACCACGAGGTGCTGCTGACCAGAGCCAGAGAGCATGGCTGTGATGTCAAGGGAGAAGGGAGTATAGCCTCCCTCGTGGCGACCGGCGGCCATCCCGTTGATCCAAACCGTGGCGGCGTAGTCCACCGCGCCGAAGTGGAGCAAGAGACGCTCACCGGGCGCGAGCGACGGGGCGTCGAACAGTCGCTGATACCAGACCGCCCGGTGGAACCCGGTATCTCCGATACCACTCGCGGAAGTCTCCGGAGCGAAAGGCACCACGATGGTGGCATCCCAGACGACATCCGCCGGCCGCGTCCACCGCCCGTCTGAGTCCAGGGCGAACTCCCACTCGCCATTGAGATTGGTCCAGCACGCCCGCCGGAGCTGCGGGCGGGGGTAGCCGTGAGCGTCGGTCACGCGAAACCTCCAGGCGATCTCCCCGCGGAGATGTCATCACCCCACCGTGCCGGTCGGCTGGTCCCGCCAATCCGCACCAGGTGCTTCGTTGTCCAAAAGTCTACCGCCGGAAGCGGTGGGATGACGGCATCGTCCCCCAACCAGGGATGTGGATCTGGAACGACCAGGGCCGGTTCCGCATGATGCGCCGGCCCGGGAACAGCAGGGACAGCTCAGCCCAAGGAAATGGAAGTCCTGACCATGCGCGGACCAGAGCCGAGAACGTAAACGACCTTGAGGCGCAGCTCGCCGACATGGTCTTCCTCGTCGAAGGCCACGTCGCCGCCCCGGTCCCATAGCTTCGTCCTGCTCAACCGCTGGCGCCACGGCCCCCCAACGGGAGTGAGGCGTCGTGTCAGGCCGGTGACGCGGGGCACCCGACGCCAGCGTCCCACTTCCCATCCACCTCCGAGGTGTACGTTCAGTCCCTCCAGCCGCGTGTGCTATCGTTAGGGTCACAGATCGCCGTGTCGTCTGATCGATTGCCTGGCATCGCCCATCGTCGGGCGAGGTCTGCGGGATGGGACGCGGCACAACTTACGGGAGAAGCGACGGTTGATGCGATCCGACCGCCGCGCCGGCGAACGCCTGCTGCTAGGCGGCACGATCCTCGGCACCGCGCTCATTCTCGCCCTTACGGTGTCGCTGTTCGTCTCCGGTCTCGGACGTTTCCGTGACGACAATGCTGCGCAGGTGGCAGCCCCCACCTCCGCTCCTGTCCCCACAACGCCACCTCCGTCGACCGAGCCCACCCCCATGGTTTCGCCCGCGGCGGCCCCTGCCGCCCCTGCTACGCCGGCGGTCGCCACCGGGGATGCCCCGTTGGTCTGCCTTGATGTCGGCCATGGTGGCATCGACTGGGGCAACGTTCGCCTCAGCAAGGACGAGACCGAAATCTTGACCTACGAGAAGGACATGGTCCTGGCCCAGTCACTGGACCTAGAAGCGCGGCTCAAGCAGCATGGCATTGGGGTCGTCTTGACCCGTCGCGCTGATACGGAGGCCAATCCGGATAACAAGGACATCAACGGGGACGGCGAGGTTGGGGACGACGTCAACGGCGACGGCCGGATCGACCCGGAGCAGGGCGAGACGGTCAGCAACCTCGACGAGTTGCAGGCTCGGGTGAACATCTGCAACGATGCCGGCGCCGATCTCCTGATGTCGGTCCACGTCAACGGAGCCGCAAACACCTACCTGAATGGCTACGAAACCTGGTGGGTCAAGGACCGACCCATCTCCGACGAGAGCCGCCGCTTCGCGGAACTCGTCGCTGAGGCGATGGGGGCGGCATTTGAGACCGCTGGGTTCGAGACGACCTTCCGCGGTGCGGCCGACGACACCAAGCTCTACCTGCCCGACGAGGATGAGGGCACCTTCGACCACTACGTCATGCTCAGCCCAGACGTGCCGGAGCGTCAGTTTGTCGGCAG
>JALYMD010000325.1 GCA_030773875.1 Chloroflexota bacterium
CGACGATCGCCATCGGGCGCTCGGTGCTGAGGTGGAAGAAGCCGGAGACGTAGGCCATCCGGATCGGGTGGAAGAGCACCAGCGCGTCCAGCTTGCGTGCCGCCAGCTCCCGCCGGACCCGCGCCACCCGGGTGTCGTACTCCGGCTGCTCGATCCGCCAGCCGATCGTCGGCGTCTCGCCGCTCAGCCTCGGCCCGCGCCCGTCCGTCTTCGCTGGGAGCAAATTGAGGTCCTTGGCGGCCTTGTTCTTCGTCTTGGTCGAGCCGTTCTTCGCCATCGCGATCCTCCTCCTGAAGTGGTCGTTGGTCGTCCTCTCCGGGGCAAAGGATAAGGGTCGCCCTCGCCGCTCCTCCCCAGCAGGGCGGCGGGGCTCCGAAGCACTCCCGGCGTCCGGTCCCTTCGCCCCTGCCACGCTTAGAGCCGGACGACAGCGTCCCCCAGCAGCCAGGTCAGTCTGCTTCACTGATGGGCAGATCCCGCCGCCCATCCTAGAGCATGGTGCCAGAGGATGGCGCAGGGATCTGAGGGCCCGGACAGCCCCACGGTCGCCTGGTGGTGGACGAGCTCCCCCCCTCGGCCACCGACCGCAGCTACCGCGTCTGGGTCGCGCGGGCCGGGGACCGCACACGGGTCAACGAGCTCCGGGTCGGGCGGCACGGGCTGGCTCGCCTTGGTCACGGCGGAGCGCCTCGCCAGCTACGGCGCCGTCGGGATCCCCGTCGTCAACCCAGCCACCTCGGAGCACCAGGAACTGCTCACGGCCCCCATCCTGAGCGGGGCCGTCCGGTAGACCCCGCGCCGCCGACGAAGACCATTGCTTGCGTCGAAGGTTTACGAAACCACGATAAAACCGGCGGTTGCTCGATCGTTCTGCCGCCCCGCAAGCGTCCTCGATCCAGCCAGGAACCCCGTCCGTCAGGATGTCGGCCCCGGGTCACGGAGCGGCCTAATCTTCACGCGGGGCCGTCCGTGGCCGCCGGCCCGTGCTCAGCCCCGGATGGGGTTCGTTGGTGTCCCTAGGAGTGCATCCCCGGCACGCAGACGCCGACGCCCGGGGGAACGACAACCGCTAAGACGGAGATGGACGCATTTCTATCGCCCGGCACGGACTCTCACCAGGACCTCGTCCTCGGCCGCGTAGTCGAACTGGGTCGGGTCCACCTCGCCTGGCGGATGGGCGCGCTCCCACGCGATCGTCCGCTCAAGGGCTTCCTCCCGCGGAACTGGCTCCACGTACCCCAGTTCGGTTCGGATGCGGGAGGTGTCCGCGATCAACTCCTGGCTGGCGTCGATCCCAGCCTGCATGCTCTCCGGGACCTCGTCGTCCGGCACGACCACGACCTCGCCTGTCCAACCCGCAATCTGCCCGAGCAGGCGTACCTGGTCGACTTCGGCCAGGGGATCGAGTTCGGCCACGTTGTAGACCCGGCCAGCGGCCCGGTCATCGGCCACGGCCCGCGCGATCGCCGCCGCCACGTTCTCCACGTACCCGCGCGACCAGCGCCAGGCGGCCAGCGACGCGGGCAGCAGGATTGCCGGCCGGCCGTCGTCCATGCGCTTCAGATAGTTGAAGAAGCGGCGCTGGCCGTCCCGCGGGCCGTAGACGGCAGGGAGCCGCAGGACCGTCCCTGCCAGATCCGGGTCCCCCAGAACGACCCGCTCGACCAAAATCTTGTCGTACTCGTCCGCCCAGCGCATCGGATCATCCTCTGCCCGTGCCGTCTCTCCTCGGTAAGGAAAGAGCTTTTCCCGCAGCGGCGACTCCTCCGTGAGCGGAATCGGGTCGGGCGGGCCGGGGTCGCGCCGGTTGATCCGGTCGTAGGCCCGGTAGACATCCTGGCTGCTGATCGCCACCACCCGCCGCGCGATCCCGCGGAACGCGTCGACGACCACCCGCGCGTCGGCCTCCCCCAGCGGGCGCATGTCCAGTACCGTCTCGGGGGCCGCCCGCCTGAACTCCTCGCCGAAGGCGGCCAGATCCTGCCGGTCCCCGTGCAGGTGCGCCACACCCGGCGGCAGATCGGCTTCGGTCTTACCGCGGTGGAAGACCGTTACGGCGTGCCCGTCAGCGACGAGGTGCCGGACCACGTCCGGCCCGATGAAGTTCGTCCCGCCAAGCACCAGAACTCGCACCGCATGCCCCTTTCCATTCCACCGGCAATCGGGCCTTGTTCATAACCAGGGCTCGGCGTGAGGTCAACCCCGGTTTGCCCTTGCCCGAATCGTCTCGGTCCTTCGTCCCGTGTCACTCCCTTGAGGCCGATGATGCGTCCGTGACAGGCAAGTGACAATCGGAGCAGTGAGACTCTGCCCGGGCTGATCCCTGATAGGCGTGGATCTGTACGAGGTGTCGATGGAGGTAGTATCCAGAACCGCGAGGTGCAGCATCCTGGAGGGGTGAGAGTCCTCCGCAGCCCAAGACGGTCAGTCCCACGACAGTGCGAGGTGCTCATGCTCACGGGATGAAGCCATCGGTCGCGACGTACGCGGCCCGGGTGGGCTCCCTGCCCATGCTATCCTTCCATAAGTAAGAGCGCAGTGCGCCGTAGAGTACCGGCATGCCCTTTGAATCGGCGCCGGGAGCGGCGTGAATCCACCGCGTGGGGCCCCCGAGCAGTCGTGCTAAGGGGAACGGCACCCGCGCGGCGAGGAGGCGGATGGGACTGCGATGAGCGACCTGAGCGCGTTCTACGGACCGAACGCTGGCTACGTGCTGGAGCTCTACGATCGGTACCTGGAGGATCCCAGCGCGGTCGATGCCGAGACGCGTGCCTTCTTTGCCACGCTCGACCCGACCCTCGTCCAGCCAAACGGTTCAGCCGTAACGAACGCTTCCCCGGCCATCGGTACCGCGGCGCCGGCCGCTACCGGCGCCGGCCCTGCGAACGTGGACGTGGTCGTCGGCGCGGTGGCCCTGGCCCAGTCGATCCGCGAATACGGCCACCGCGCGGTCCGGCTGGATCCGCTCGGCGGCGACCCGCCCGGCGCGCCAGAGCTGGACCTCGCCGCGCATGGTCTGGACGAGGCCGCCCTTCGGGCGCTGCCGCCGCGGGTGGTCGGGGGACCGCCTTCCGTCGACGCGACGGACGCCGCCGACGCCATTGCCCGCCTCCGCGCGGTCTACACCCACACCACCGCCTTCGACTTCGACCACGTCCAGGAGCCGGATGAGCGCGCCTGGCTGCGCGACGCCGTGGAGTGCGGCCGCTTCGCGCCCGGGTTGAGCCCCGAGACCAAGCGGGCCCTCCTCGGTCGCCTCACCCAGGTCGAGGCCTTCGAGCGCTTCATCCACCAGACCTACCTTGGCCAGAAGCGATTCTCCATCGAAGGCACTGACGTTCTGGTGCCGATGCTGCACGAGATCATCCACTCCGCGGCCGCCGGGGGCACCCGAGAGATCGTGCTCGGGATGGCTCACCGTGGCCGCCTGAACGTGATGACCCACGTCCTTGGCAAGCCCTACGCTGCCATCCTGGCCGCCTTCGAGGGGTCCCGCAGCCGCGCCGCGACTCCGCCCTCCGATGTCGCCGACGACGGTACGGGCGACGTCAAATACCACCTCGGCGCCCGCCTGGTGCGGGACACCGCGACCAGGGAGTTGGTTGCGGTGCCGGTGGTGCTGGCGCCGAACCCGAGCCACCTGGAGTTCGTCAATCCGGTGGTCGAGGGCATGGCCCGCGCCTCCCAGGATCTCCGCGACCAGGCCGGCCCGCCGCGCCAGGACCCCAAGGCGAGCATGCCCATCTTGCTCCACGGCGATGCCGCCTTCCCCGGCCAAGGCATCGTCGCCGAAACGTTCAACCTTTCCGGCCTGCCCGGCTACACCACCGGCGGCACCATCCACGTCATCGTCAACAACCAGATCGGCTTCACCACCGACTGGCCGGACGCCCGCTCGACCCTCTACGCCAGCGACCTCGCTAAAGGCTTCGAGGTCCCGATCGTCCACGTCAATGCTGACGATCCCGAGGCCTGCCTGATGGCGGCCCGCCTCGCCAGCGCCTACCGCGACCGCTTCGGTAAGGACTTCCTGATCGATTTGGTCGGCTACCGCCGGTGGGGCCACAATGAGGGTGACGAACCGGCCTTCACCCAGCCCAAGATGTACGAGGTGGTGACCAAGCACCCGACGGTCCGTGCTCGCTGGGCCGAGCGCCTCGTGAACGAGGGGATCGTCACCGCCGACGAGGTGGCGGCGATGGAGAAGGCGGCTATGAGCCGCCTGGCCGAGGTGCGCCGCTCCGTCACCGAGGGCGACGCCCCGCCGGACGAAGAGGTGCCGCCGCGGACCCCGCGCCGGGAGGTCGAGACTGCCGTCGCGCCCGACAAGCTGCGCACCCTCCACGACGCGATCCACGCGCTGCCGGCCGACTTCAAGCCGAATGCCAAGCTCGCCCGCCAGTGGGAGCGCCGCCGCGCGATCCCCGACACCCCGGGCGGCAAGGTCGATTGGGCCCACGCCGAAACGCTGGCCTTCGCCGCGATCCTGGTCGACGGCACCCCCATCCGCCTCACCGGGCAGGATGTCCAGCGCGGCACCTTCAGCCAGCGCCACCTGGTGCTGCACGACGCCACCACCGGCGCCGAGCACGTGCCGCTTCACCACGTCCCCGGCGCTAGGGCATCGCTCGCGGTCTACAACAGCCCCCTCTCGGAGGCCGCCACGGTCGGCTTCGAGTACGGCTACAGCGTCCACGCGCCCGACGCGCTGGTGCTCTGGGAGGCTCAGTTCGGGGACTTCGTCAACGGCGCCCAGGTGCTCATCGACCAGTTCCTCGTCGCCGCCCGCGCCAAATGGCGGCAGCACCCCTCGCTGGTGATGCTCCTGCCGCACGGCTTCGAGGGGCAGGGGCCGGAGCATTCCAGCGGCCGCTTGGAACGGTTCCTCCAGCTCGCGGCCGGGGACAACATCCGCGTCGCCAACTGCACCACCGCCGCCCAGTACTTCCACCTGCTGCGCCGCCAGGCGGCCCGCCTCACCGAAGATCCGCGGCCGCTGGTCTTGATGACCCCCAAGAGCCTGCTTCGCCACCCGCTGGCCGCTTCCCCGATGGAGGACTTGACCAGCGGCACCTTCCGCCCAGTCCTGGACGACCCGCGGGCGGCCGATCGGCGGGACGCGGTCACCCGTCTCGTGCTCTGCACGGGCAAGGTCTACGTGGATCTGGACGCAAGCCCGGAGCGGGAGGCCGAGAACGTCGCCGTCGCCCGGGTCGAGCAGCTCGCGCCGTTCCAGAACACGGCGCTGCGGTCCGTCATCGACGCCTATCCGAACCTGACCGAGATCGTTTGGCTCCAGGAGGAGCCGCGGAACATGGGCGCATGGGGCTTCATGGAGTCCCGCCTGCGGGAGCTTGTCGACAACGCGCTGCCGGTCCGCTACATCGGGCGGCCGGAGCGGGCGAGCCCCGCCGAGGGCTCCGCCGATCGCCACGCCGAGGAGCAGTCCCGCATCGTTGCGGAGGCCTTCTCCGGCGTCGCACCGTTGGTCGCCGCAGCCGGGAGCGGTCGCGAGGACGGCGGGGGCGCGGGCGGCAGCGGCACGAACGGTCGGGCCACCGACCATGGGACGGCCAACGGAGCGGCGCGGGATGTTGCCGCGGCGGGCGCATCCGGCGGGACCAACGGGGCGAAGGCTGGCACGCGGGCGAAGGCCAAGGCCAAGAGCGACCCGCATGCGGGCTAGCCGCGCGTCGGTCACCTCGCCGCGACGATTGCAGGATCAAGCATGGGGCGCACCGCCCCGGGAGTAGAGGGCATGCCGGTCGAGATCGTGGTGCCGCCGCTTGGGGAGTCGCTGGTCGACGCGGTCGTCGGCCAGTGGCTGAAGGCGGAGGGCGACGAGGTCAGCCGCGGCGAGACCGTGGTCGAGTTGGAGACGGACAAGGTCAACCTGGACGTCACCGCCGCCGAGGACGGCGTCCTCTCCCGGATCGACAAGCAGGAAGGGGACGTCGTCACGGTCGGCGAGGTGCTTGGCCTGGTCGGCGCGGGCGACGGGGCGACGGCCGGCAACGGCACCGCGCCCGCCGAGGCC
>JALYMD010000326.1 GCA_030773875.1 Chloroflexota bacterium
GTCTACCGAGACGACGATGTCCCCACCGTGGTCCGCTTCCTCGGGCTCTTCCGAGGGAAAGGTCATCACGTCCGTCTCCGTGTCGACGCCGAGAAAGTCTCGATGAAGTTGCCGGAGATGGGCGTTGCCGGTGAGCACAATGGTCACGACCCAATTTCCACCGCCTCCCACCTGTTCCAGCACGAAGCGGCCCAAATCCTCAAAACCACCAGGATTCGCGTCCGGCGGTAGTGCCGTTCCCTCGACGACCTGGCATTCAATCGCGATCCGATCCACGGTCACGTCCTCGGCGTTGGGAGCATTGGCAGGAGCCGGTTCCTCAATGAATGAGGTTCTGTACATGGGTGCTAGGTCTTTCCGCCGGCAAACAGGAGAACGACGCGCAGGACGTGCTTCAATGGATCTAGCGTCCGGAGGTCAGGGCGGTGCGGGCTGCTTGGCTGACGCGGCGACCATCGGCGCGGCCGGCGACCCGTTCCATCAACGGGGGCATGACTTTCGAGAGATCCCGTGGTCCTTCAGCGTTCGTCTCCCGGACGACCTCCGCCACGAGGGCGTTCAGTTCCTCGTCCGAGAGCGAGGCAGGGAGGTAGCGCTCCAGCACGGCGAGTTGGGCTTGTTCCCGCTCGGCGAGATCCGGACGGTTGCCCGCGCGGTACTGCTCGATGGCGTCGGTGAGTTGCTTGGCCTGCCGCCGCAGCACGGCCGTCGACGCCTCAGGTGATAACGGACCGCCTGCGTCGATCTCCGCGTTCTTCAGCGCCGACCTGAGGTAGCGGATGGCATCGCGCGATGTCTGGTCCCCCGCCTTCATGGCTGACGTCAAATCCTGCTGTAATCGGCTGGAAAGCGAGTTGTCCATTATTCCTTCCGGCCAGCACGACGGTCCTGAGGGGAGCGGGTTGGACATCGGCCGGTCGTCTGAAGCCAATCCTGCCGCGAGTATAGGAAGGCTTGGTGGCACGGTCAAACTGGGAAGTGTTTCAACCCTGCCGTCTTGTTTCCACCGAAGAAGCCTGCCGCCTTCGTCAGTAGGCTCCCAGTGTCCAGATCACGGCGCGGGGGATCTCGATGGAGGAGAGTCTCTTGGTGCCCTCGTCCGCGTGCGTGCCGCGTAACGCCTCCGCCGTTCTCGCTCCTCAACGTCCCGCTTTCAAGCGCTCGAAAGTCTGTGGAATAGAGCAACTGATGGCCCTTCATTCAAGGAGGCGGCGTGCCGGTGTTGAGCGGAGCCGATGTTTGATCTATTGGTCGCACGAGGGGCATATGTCATAATCCGAGAGCGGCAACAATCGATGGAGGAGCGTGCGTCATGCCGGACCGCGCCGGGTTGACTCGTCTGACGCGGGTGTCTGCCCGCGCCGGGTTCCGCATGCCGGATGCACCAATCAACCAGGGCGAGGTCATTGAACGGCCGGCGGGGCGCGGGAAGACATTGGCCGTCATCCTGGAGAGCTTTTCGACCGGAGCGACCCTGTTCGGGCAAGGCGATCTCCTCGAGGGCATCGTCGCGGCCGCCGCGCTGCTCATGATGGTGGCGATTGGGGTGGCACCGTGGCTGGCAATCCCGCTCGCCGTCGTCACCTATATCGGCGTGGCCCTCATCCGGCCGCAGCGCGAGCGTCAAGACGAGGCAGTTGACGACAGCGATCCGGAGCAGGTCGCTGTCGAGGCGCCGGTCAATGACGGCGGACGACATCAACTCACGCATGAGGTCACCCATGAGGCGGCGCTTGCTTGTGCCGCCGCGGCGGCCCAGCGCTTCGGATTGACGCGGCGAGAACGCGAAGTCTTGCCGCTGCTGGCCCAGCGGCTGACCGACCGCGAGATCGCCGAGCGACTCTGCATCAGTCATCGGACGGCGATGAACCACGTCGCCAGTATCCTCGCCAAGTTCGGCCTCGCCTCCCGCCGGGAGGTGGCGGCCTACGCCGCTGAGCACGGCCTCCTGCCCCCTTCCTTGCCGCCAACCAACGGTAAGTAATCCTCACCTACTCCCCAGCTTTCGCCGAATTGAGTGGGTTCCACGGATGCGGGCATGCGCCTTCAACCGCATCCTCGGACCATGTCCGGACCAGCTCGCCGGCACTCCGGATTCGGCGACGGCCACTCCGGCAGCCGCGCCGGCTGCGTTCAGACCGAGCTGATCACAGGGTCCCTGACCTCATCCACGGCGCCACCGTGGGGCTGCTGCCAACGTCGTGCTCGCCGATAACCCGGCTCAACCGGAACGGAGGGGAACCACGCATGGACGAGTACCGGCCCGAAGCCGCCTTGATGCCGTCTGCCACGGGGACGCCTCCCCCACTGCCCTGGTCCCAGCAGCGCCCATATGGGCCGTCGCGGGTGTACGGGGATTTTGGCGACGCTACGTGGCCACGGTCATCGACGGGCTCGTGTTGAGCGCCGCCAATTACCCCCTGACCTTCATCCTGGACGAAATCCCGGCGCGCGTGGTTGACCCGGATCCCTTCGCCGACTCGGTGTGGCTCATCCTCAGCGTGTGGTTTGCGGCGTCCTTGGTCGTGTTCATCGTGCTCGACTGGTTCTACTTCGCCGGGCTGGAGAGCTCGTCCTGGCAGGCGACGCTCGGCAAGCGCGCGCTCGGCATCGCCGTCACCGATCTCGAGGGCGGTCGCATCTCGTTCGGCCGCGCCACGGGACGCTATTTCGCCCACTACATCTCGGCCCTGGTCCTCCTCCTCGGGTTTCTCATCCAGCCGTTCACAGCGAAGCGGCAGGCGCTGCACGACATGATCGCCGGGACGCTGGTGGTGCGCGCATGAGCGCTAGCAGAGGGACCAATCGACACATTGCCTCGGCTATCGAAGGAGCGGTCGCATGCGTGGCTGCGTGCTGGGACTCCTCGTCGTGCTGCTGATCCTGTGCGTCGGTGGCGCCGCGCTCGGTTATTTCGTGGGGATCCCGTGGGCCCGAACGGCCATTTCGAAGGGCCGAATGTCTGTGTCCAACACCATGGCGGACGCCGTCACCGCCTCGGTCTCCCGCCGAATCGAGGAGAGGGCGCTCCGAAAAGGCGAACTCGTGATCCGGGCGGCCGACATCGATGTCAACAACACCGAACTCCCCGGCGAAGCCGGCATCGAGACGGGCACGGACGGAACCTGGATCTACGGGCTCGAAACCGAGATCAGCCCAACAGGAATTGCCCTTGTTGTGCCAGGGGAGCCGGACGCGACTAACGCCGGTCATCGGATGGCTTTGGCCGTTCCGGTTGTGGAAGACAGGCGGGTGGAACTCACCGAGGTGGAGGTAGCCTTCGGCGTGATGCGGTTCTTCCTCTCAGAGGACGCCTTCGAGCAAGGCATGGAAGCCGGGATCAATCGCGCCCTCCAGGCCCACGGATTGACCCCGACCTCGATCACGCTCCGCAACGGCCAGATGACGATCCAGACCGAGTTGGAGAGCGAACCTTCGACCGAGGTCGGGGCGGTTCCTGTCCTCAGACAGGGCCTATTGACCATGCGGCCGCTTGCCTCGTCCTGAAGTGAGCCGCGCCGTTTGCCGACCAGTGCTATCACCGGGGAGGTTGTCCCCCATGACTATGAGCTACGGGCAGCAGATCCAAACCGAACTGGCCCCAAGGGAACGGCTCCTCTGGCGTGGGCCTCCTCCGGCGGGAATGACGGGGTGGGATTGGCTTTGCATCCTCCTGAGCCTCCTGTTCGGCCTCCCGTTCGCCGGTAACGGGGCCCTGCTGATAGCCAAGCCGATCGCGGAGCCCAAGCACTCCAGCCTGCTCCTTTTCGGCATCCCACTTCTCCTGGCCGGGCTTGTGATCATTGGCCTCCCCTACCACGACCTCCGGCAGCGACGCCGGACGGCGGCTGGTCGGTGGACGGGGCTCTGCGCGTCGTGGCGAGTTGCCTCGGGGTCGTCGAGACCGTCGACGCCGCGGTCATTGCCATCGACACGGGCGTGAACAGGGGATGGAACGCCGTGTTCGGGACCTAGGACAACCCGGCGGACCGACCAACGGTCCTGGCAGGACCTTGGCTCAACGCGGTGGCCTCGAACAGGGGGGACGCTTGATCCATCAGCCGCTGACGTAGGCCGGCATACTGAAGGAGGCCAACAATGAACGGAGGAAGGTGCACTGTGGTCCACAACATCCCAGGTACTTGCCCGATGGGGGGCTTGCCCCACTCCGGGTTCCCCATTTGCCGACAGCGGCTGCCGCACGTAGTCCTCGCGCTGCTCCTGCTGCTCGGGCTGGCCGCCTGCATCCCGGGCACGGATTCCGACTCGCGCCTCAGGTTCCGGCTCGTTACAGGCACCGAAAACCGGAGCCTGAGCCCGATGATCGAGCGCTTCGCTGAGCAGGAGAACGTCAGGATCGAGCTCACGCACCAGGGCTCGGTCGACACGATGCTCGAGTTGCAGAAAGGTGCCGCGGCCTATGACGCGGTTTGGCCCGCCAGTTCGATCTGGCTCTCGCTGGGCGACACCGGACGCCTGGTAACGCAGACGAAGAGCATCATGGCCACGCCGGTGGTCTTCGCCGTCAAGCGGCCCGTGGCCGAGCGCCTCGGCTGGGTAGATCGGGACGTGACGGTCGAGGAGATCCTAGCTGCGGCGGAAGCCGGCCAGCTTCGCTACATGACGACGAGCGCAACCCAGAGCAACTCGGGCGCTATGGCCTACCTCGGCTACGTCTACGCCTTTGCCCGTCAGCCCGAGGTGTTGACGAGTGCCATGCTGCACGAACCGGCAGTCGTGGAGCGGACGAAGCGCATTTTGAGCTTGGTGGACCGTTCTGCCGGGGCCTCCGGTTTCCTGAGGGACTTGTTCCTGCAGCAGTACGACGCTTTCGACGGGATGGTGAACAACGAGTCGGCGGTGATCGCGGCGAACCAGCAACTGAGCGCCGAGGGTCGGGACCCCCTCTACGTTGTCTACCCCGTGGATGGTCTTGCCATTGCCGACTGGCCGCTCGGCTACGTTGACCGAGGCGACGTGGCCAAGGCCGAGTTCTTCGCCAAGCTCCAAGACTACCTGCTGTCCCCTGATGTGCAAAAGGAACTGCTGGCTCAAGGCCGGCGGACCGGGCTTGGACTGAACCCTATTGGGGCCGATCCCAAGGTCTTCAACCCCGACTGGGGAATCGACCTGGACCGGGTGATCCAGCCGATCACGCTACCGCCCCCGGACGTGATCCGGGAGGCGCTCGTCCTCTACCAAACTGCCCTGCGCAAGCCGTCGTTCACCGTCTTCTGCCTCGACTTCTCCGGGAGCATGGAGGGTCAGGGGGTGAAGGACCTCAAGTCCGCAATGGGGATCCTGCTCCAACCCGATCAGGCCGCCCGGTACTTCTTGCAGCCGTCGACGGGAGACGTCACCATCGTGATCCCGTTCGATGACGAAACCATCAACCAGTGGCGGGTGGACGGGAATGACCCTGCGGCGCTGCGTGATCTCCTGGGGCGGGTCATCGTGCAGGCACCGGGCGGCGGAACGAATATCTATGCACCCGTCATTGCCGCGCTTGACGCGATGGAGGGCGTCAACATGGAGGACTACTCACCGGCGATCATCCTGATGACCGACGGAAGATCCAACCACGGCGACTTTGCCGGCCTGCAGACCCGACTGGGGCAGGGATCACCCGGACGGGTGCCGGTCTACGCGATCCTCTTCGGCGACGCCTCAAAAGACCAGTTGATCGAGATCACCGAGGCGACCGCCGGCCGCATCTTCGACGGCCGGACCGACCTGATCGGCGCCATGCGCGAAGCGAAGGGGTACAACTGAAGCCATGGCTGGCCGCC
>JALYMD010000327.1 GCA_030773875.1 Chloroflexota bacterium
AAGAAGAGCGGAACTAGGCACAAAAAGACCCTCTCAGCGTTCGTCGCAGCGCGAGGCGCAAACATTGGGAACGGACGAGCCGGTCAGTACGGCTCGACGACCCTGGCGCTGCGAAGGCTGGAGGGCACATTGGCGTACTGTCGCGCGGCGGACCCGCGCATCCCTTGCACTTGTGTATTCTAGCACAAAGTGGTGGATTGGGCCAGGTTCGTGCCAGCGCGCTTAGCGGTGCTTGTCCAGCGACCATTGGTTCTTTACCGCCAAGCATGTCCGTCTTTCGGGATCACACCTCGCACCTACGACGATAACGATGCCTGCGGCGTCAGCCCAGTATCCACACGAGAGCGGCTCACCCACGTCATCGCGGGGAGGGAGCACGTGGATCGAGTGCGGCGCTGGGTAAGACATCGCTGGCGACAAGCCGGGCCATACCGGTCCTGTCGAGGTCGGCGTCAAGCACGCGCACGGTAATGATGAGGGCAGTGTCGGCACTCCAAGTCGCATAGCTAGAATGCGCGCGAACGCTTCATCGACAACGCCGCGCAGGCCAGCCGGCCTCTCAATCCCGCTCCCACGCGGGGGCACCGCCTCGCTGCGCGCCGGGTCTAACCACAACCCTGCCTACTGACACTTCCACCAGCCGGACGTTCCCCGCCTGACGCTCGCGTCACGCGCCCCTTCCAAAGATCGGAGGGCGGTTCCAGCGGTGTTCCCGAATGTACAGCCCAGGCGTCCTGTCCTATACAGCGGCGTACGAGAGGTGGCGCTAGGCTGGAATCACGGTCGGGGCGGCGGGCTCCGGGCGGGGGTAGAGCAATGACCCGAGTTGATGGAGAGCACCTCGATGACTGACCTGGAGCTGAGCGCCTTCGCCGAGCAGGTAGCTTACGATGCCCGTCGCATCCTTGGAGCGGGAGCCAGCGCAACTGTGCTCGATCACTACGCCCGCGAAGCGGTGCTTGACCTCTGGATGACCGGTCCCAAGGTCACGCTAGCCGTCGCCGAATTGGTGCTGCAGCAGGTGCGGCAGGTGCTCGCTTCCGGGGCGTGCGCCACGGTCCCAAGGGCGGTCGCCGCCTGATCCCTGGCTGGATAGGTAGATCGGGCGAAAGCGGGTTAGCTGCAGCGGGTCGTCCCGGTCGTCCCGCCGGTGCTAGACGGACCCCGACCTCGCTCCCGTCTCGTCATCTCATGACGACCGCGCCCAAGCTAACGAACCAGCTCCAAGCGGCCCTCTGGCTCCGATGAACCGGCATGATGGAGCGTCTACGGGAAGCAGGCTTCACAGAAGGGACGGGATCGAGTCTGGGGCGGCGTGGGACGCGGCAACGATAGGCCCAGTCTACTCAACTGTACCCCCGCGGCTGACCTCGAAGGCGGCTTCGTCGCGCAGGTAGAGATCGTAGTTGAGGGTCTGCGCGGCCACAGCGCCCTCGTGGACGGCGGTGCTGACCTGGTGGGACGAGAAACGGGTGACGTCCCCGGCGGCGTAGACCTGCGGTACTGAGGTTCTAGCCTCCTGGTCCACCTTGACGTACCCGCCTGTCGTCAACTCGACGCCGAGGGCACGCGCCAAGTCGTTGTTGGGATCGGCGCCCTGGTGGCTGAAGAGGTGATCCAGTTCCAGTTCCCCAATCCCCTCCACCTCGACCGCGGCGAACTCCCCTTCCTCTTTTGCCCTGGCCCCGGCCAATCGGCCAACGACGACCCGGATGCTCCGCTCGTCGAGCCACCTGACCCGGTCCGGGCTGAGTCCGAGGGAGCCGCTGTTGGTGAGCAGGGTGACTTCCTTCGTGAAGCGTAGCAACTGGACGGCGAGTTCCGCAGCTTGCTCGTCGTTGCCGACCACGAGCACCCGCTGTCCCTGCATCTCGAAGCCGTCACAGACGATGCACCAGTGCATGGTGCGGCCGATGTATGCCTCGTAACCGGGGAAGTCGGCCCAGCGGTCGTGGACGCCGGTGGCAAGAATGACCGCGCGACCGAGCAGGACCAACCCGCCCGGCGCCTCGGCACGAAAGACGGCGTCCTCCCGTCCCACGCGTGCAACCTCGGCGTCGTAGAAACGCGCCCCGTATCGCTCCGCTTGCTCCCGGCCCCGTTTGCTCAGCTCAACGGCGGTGATCCCCTCGGGGAAGCCCAGGAAGTTGCGGTTCATCTGCGGCCAGTCAGAGCGCCCCTCGCGTCGGCAGTCCACCACAGCGACCCGGCGGCAGGCCCGAGCCAGGTTGACCGCAGCCGAAACACCGGCGGGGCCGCCGCCAATGACGAGGGCGTCGTACATCTCCACGGTCGGGTTGACGTCCATCCAACGATCCCCCAGGGGTAAGCAGACCACGCGAGAGGCCCCGCGCCTAGGCTTCTACATGCGCCGTGCCACCGCGTTCAGGTTAGGGTCCTAGCGACGCCTTGGCACGAGTGGGCCCCCTCGAACCGGAAACTGTCGGCTCTGGCGCTAGCCCCCCCTGGGCGTTCCTTCATAGGGCGCGCCGGCGGTGCTGTCGCGGCTAGAAGCGGGCACTTCGAACGCCACCGGCGCGCCCTACGCCCAGCTCTTCCCTGAACGCGACGCGGTGCCGGCCTCCGAAGTCCCCTTGTTGCTGGTCACGCTGCAGTGGGACGGTCGCCCCGAACGCGTCATCTTCGGGTGTACTACCAGCGTGACCTCGGTTTCCTGGCCTCGTAACGAGGGACGAGTCGACGCATCGGGCGACTCCTGGCCCGACCGATGGATTTCGACGTCGAGTAAGATCGAGGAAACGAGCGTTCTCGGAGGCTGCCATGTCGATCATGACCCGCCCGCTGACCTACGACGACCTCTGCCAGATGCCGGACGACGGCC
>JALYMD010000328.1 GCA_030773875.1 Chloroflexota bacterium
GCGACCAGGTGACGATCGACCTGGAAGTCAAGGAAGGGGATGAGGTCTTTCAGGAACCGGCGCACGATGCCGTCTTCGTTCTGGGCGAGAGCAACCTCTTTGATTCCCTGCGGGAGCGGATCGAGCAGATGCAGGTCGGCGAAACGGCGCAGTTGGAACTGGCCTTCGCCGAAGACGATGAGACGGTCAACGAGTCGATCCGCGGCAAGGCCCTCTCCTACACGATAACCCTCAATGGCCTCAAGGAGCGCCAGCTGCTCCCGCTCGACGACGAGTTCGCCAAGACCGTGGCGGATGCCGACTCCCTGGAGGACCTACGCCGGCAGATCCGGGACGACCTACATCAGGGCAAGACGGCCGAGACCCGGACCGAGGTCGTCAATAAGATCATCAACGCGATGGCCGAGACAGCGACCATCGATCCGCCGGCGGTGATGATCGACGAAGCGGTGGAGGACGACCTGAAAAGCCTCCGCGGTCAGCTTGCTCAGCAGCGCCGCACCCTGGAGGAGTATCTGCGCCTCAACAACCAGACCGAGCAAGAGCTGCGCGACGAGATGCGACCCGTCGCGGCCCGCCGCCTGCGCAACTCGCTGCTCCTGCGCGAGATCGCGCAGCGCGAAGGCATCGCCGTCTCCGACGAGGATCTGGATGCCGAACTCGCCTCCCTGGCCAGTTCCGGCGCGAACCCCGAGCGGCTCCAGGAGCTGTACCAGAGCGATTACTTCCGCGGCGTGCTACGCAACGACCTCTTCGAGCGGCGTATTACCGAGCGCTTGATCGAGTTGGCCACCGAGGGGCGCGGCGCGGTGCTCAATGGCTGGGTCGAGCCGGAGCCGACGGATGATGAGACTGCGGACGCCGAGCCAGTCGGCGCCGTCGTTGGCGACCTGACCGCCGCTGAGTCTGAGTCGGAGGCGGCAGAGCCGGTGGACGAGGGCAGTGAGAGCGGTACTGAGGGTCAGCCAGTCGCAGGCACCGAGGACGCCGCGGCGGCAGTCGCGCCACTGATCGGGACCATGGGCGGACAGCCTGGGGATGTCGCGGCCACGGCGACGACGGTCGACCCGGACGCGACGGCGTCCGTTTCAGAACTGGCCACTGAGCCGGACGCGGCCCAGGCCGCCGCGTTGGGGCATGAGGTGGAGAACGTGACGGTGGCGGCGGAAGCTCCCGTCGATGCGGTCACGCCCGAGGAACGCGAGCAGGGCGAGGTTGGTGCCGGCGGCGTCTTTGCGGACCCGGACTACTAGACGCCGGTGGGCAGTCACCATTTGTCAGACGCCAGTGGTCAGACGGTAGGCGGCAAGGGCCAGGCGTAAGATCGGGCGAACAGCGGGTGAGTTGAGGCCCGAGTTGGGGCAACTGACGGAGTTGCTCCGAGGGCGAGACGGATCCCCCACCGCCCCCTCCCTGAACAACTGGCGTCTGATAACTACCGGGTACGGCCGTCCTGCCCCTTCGGCTAGTGGCCTTCGGGCCGCAGGTCGTTATCATTGAGCGTACACGGCAACGAGGCTGGCGCGGCGAGGTCCGCGCGGCATGTTCAGAAAGACGAGGGACACCGCACCCATGGAGATCCCAAAGATCGAGAACCTGATCCCGATGGTGGTGGAGAGCACTAACCGCGGCGAGCGTGCTTTCGACATCTACTCCCGGCTGCTCAAGGACCGGATCATCTTCCTGGGGACCCCGGTCGACGACCAGATCGCGAACCTGATCATCGCCCAGATGCTCTTCCTGGCCCACGAGGATCCGGAGCAGGACATCCGCCTCTACATCAACTCCCCCGGGGGCGTCGTGTACTCCGGACTGGCCATCTATGATACGATGCAGATGATCAAGCCCGACGTTTCGACGCTCTGCATGGGCATGGGTGCCAGCATGGCTGCTGTCCTGCTTGCAGGGGGGGCCAAGGGGAAGCGCTTCGCGCTCCCGAACGCCCGGGTGATGATCCATCAGGGCTCCGCGGGATTCCGCGGTGCAGTGCCCGACATCGAGGTCGTCGCGCGCGAAACCCTCAGCCTGACCACCAAACTGACCGAAATCCTAGCCTCCCACTCGGGGCAGAGCTACGACAAGGTCAAGCGCGACACCGAGCGTGACTACTACATGACCGCGCAGGAGGCCAAGGAGTACGGACTGGTTGACGAGGTCATGGAGCCGGCCTTCGCGGTCCCCGCGGGGATGAGCGCCGGCGCTAACGGCTCGGGCCAGTCCTAACCTCAGCCCCCAACGCAAGACGACATCACCCGGGCGCGCCGTCCCTGCGACGACGGGCAAGGCGGGCGAGAAGGCCGCCACGGGCAGGCAGGACGGGCGAAACGGAATGACCAACACGCGAGGTGGGCGGGTGCACTACCGGTGTTCCTTCTGCAATAAGGGCCAGGAAGAGGTTCGGCGCTTGATCGCCGGACCGAACCAGGTCTACATCTGCGACGAGTGCGTCCAGCTCTGCCGGGAGATCATTGAGGAGGAGGAGCCAGCCGCGCCGAAGACGGAGCCCGGCTTCACCCGCATCCCTGCCCCCCGCAAGCTCTACGAGCAACTCAACCAGTACGTCATCGGCCAGGACCGCGCGAAGAAGATCCTCTCGGTAGCGGTCTACAACCACTACAAGCGGATCAACGCCGGCATTGAGAGCAACGACGAGGTGGAGCTCCAGAAGAGCAACATCCTGCTCGTTGGCCCCACCGGCTGCGGCAAGACCCTCCTCGCGCAGACCCTGGCCAAGCTGCTAGACGTGCCCTTCTCCATCGCCGACGCGCCGGCGCTGACCGAGGCCGGCTACGT
>JALYMD010000329.1 GCA_030773875.1 Chloroflexota bacterium
GCGCCACCAGACCAGCGCGCGGAGCAAGCGGCCGCCGTCAAGGGGGAAGCCGGGCAGCAGGTTGAAGACCGCCAGCGAGAAGTTGATCACTGCGAGGTACCCGAGCATCGCGCCGAGCAGATCGGAGACCTCGCGTCCCGCCAGCCAGAGGAGGCCGAACAGCGCGGCCAGCCCGAAGCTGCTCAGCGGACCGACCACCGTGATCCAGAACTCGTCGGCCGCGCCTTCTGGTTCGCCCTCGATGGCAGCGACGCCCCCGAACAGGAACAGGGTGATCCCTAGCACCCGGATCCCCCGTCGTTGCGCCATCAGGGCATGGGCAAACTCGTGGACCAGCAGCGAGCCGAAGAAGAGGAGGGCAACCACGACCGCCGCAGTCCAGTACGCGCCCGCGCTGTAGCCTGGGGCAGAGCCGGGCAGGTACGACGCTCGGAGCGACCAGACGATCAGCGCGGCAACCAGGAACCAGGTGGCGTGGAGACGGACCGTGATGCCGGCTAGCCGCGCAAGAGGAATTGCGTCGTTCGTCATCGGTGGGTCCTCAACTGGTGTGGCCGCGAGGGTTCAGGAGCAAGATGTCCAGGTCGCGTCGAAACCCGCACGATGGGGACCAAGGCCGCCGAACAGACGTGACCTCCGGTGACTTCCACAACCGTTCGCGCCCGTCCGCAGCTACGCGGGCGCAGTCTCGATGGCGAGGGTGCCGTCGCCGAGACGGACGCCGGTGACACGGCGATCGGAGCGGGCCAGCAGCGCCGCCAGTTGCTGCTCCACGATCGCGGCCGCGTCTTCGGCGACCAGCACCTGTCCGGCTGGGCCGTCCACCCGGCCGTCCACGACTGCCAGCGACCCGTTCTCGACGGCGAGCCCAGCGGTGTAGGTGCTGCGGGTGCCGTAGAGGTCGAACGCGACCTGGACCCTGTTCGGCGCGAAGGTCAGGGTTGGATCTTCTAGAGGCGCATAGCGGTCGGCGTTAGCTCGCAGTGCCTGGTTTACCTGCTCGTCGGTGATCGTCACCCGCCCAGAAGCTGGCACCGGGAGTGTTCCGATCGCAACCACCTGGCTGACGGCCGCCTCCTCCAGGCGGTCATGCGCAAGGTCACGGGCGTAGGGGCGGGCCAGCAGTTGCCAGCCCAGGATACCCGCGACCACGCAGACGATCCCTATTGCGGCGAGGCCCATCAGGCAGCTACCGAGCCGGTTTCGGCGCGGTGGGGCAGGGGCGGGGAAGTCCATCAGATCGTGTTCCTTGCAGGCAGCGGACCTGATCCGGCACCGCGGGTGCCGCTAGGTCGGGTCCGCCAGGAAGTTGGGGTCGACGGCGAAGGCGTCGGCGACATCCAGCCGCTCCATCACCACGACGCTGACCGCGTCGGTGAGCGAGAGGCCGCGCTTGCCCTCGGCCTGGATCACCAGTTTGCGCGCCTTGCGCTCGTCCTGCTCCTCCGCATGGTAGACCGCCAGCTTGGAATCGCGCAGCCACTGCCGTGCCACCGACGGACCAACGCCAGTGCTCAGCAAGTCGAACGCCTCAGCGACGACGTAGTTGGTCGTGAAGAGGCGATACCCGGCGGCGACAAGGCCCCGGTAGGCGTCCACCGCGGCGCGGTGGGAGGCGTCGTCGCGGTCGACAAGGGCGACGATAGCCGAGGAGTCGACGAAGACGGCCGGGTGCCGCGGCCGGCTGGCCCGGGGGACGGTGCTTTCCTCCGTGTGAACCAGCGGGCTCTCCGCCGGCTCGACCCCACTCCCGCCCTGGGCCGTTGGTCCTCCGGCCTCTCGATCTGAGCCGCGGTGCGCGTTGCTCACGACCGCCTCCACCAGAACGCGCGCCGGTAGGCGTCCTTCCCTTCGGCGACGTTGCTGCCGCCACCGCGACCAATGCCGATGACGGCGGAGAGCGGGTCGTGTCCGCCTTCGGCGGCTGGCCGGACCTTCTCCAGGAAGCTCTGCTGCTCCCGCAGCTTGTCAAGGAACGCCGCGAGCGCCGCACCGTCGATGAACCACTGGCCACCGACTCGTCGCCCGCTAAGGCGACCTTCCCGAAGGTAGCGCCGCACCTGCTCCGTGGAGCGCCCCAGCCGCTTTGCCGCGTCGGCGACACTGATCAGCTCCTGCTGCCCGTCCACGCTCTCACCCCGCCCATTGTCTGATGCCGATCCTGCCGCCCCGCCTTTGGCACGACCTCCCATGTCCCTAGGACGCATCATGGTAGCGTGCGACAACAGCATAGGCAAGGCCGCGGAGGCGGTCAGCGATTCGTTGCCGTGTCGTTCGTACAGCATGATGCCGGGGGATCGGGGAGCGGTATCACGCTGCGGTCGATTTCATTGGGCTGGGGAGCCGTGAGCTAGGAGCCGAGCGGGTATGCTCCCGGTGCGCGGAGCGCGCGCCGGTTCGGGAGGAGGAGACGGTGAACGACGGCGACGTTCGGGCGGATCGGGGCACAGAGTCGGGGGCCAGGGGTATGGCGACCAGTCTAGGCGACGGCCTCTGGCTGCTCGACCTAGAGTTTCAGGGGCGGCGCGGCGTCGTGGCAGCGTTTCTCCTGGCGGGCGGGGGCGAGCTTGCCTTGATTGAGACCGGGCCAACCAGCACCCTGCCGGTTCTCTTGACCGGCGTCCGCGCAGCGGGATTCGACCCGGCAGACATCACGGCGCTGCTTCTCACCCACATCCACCTGGACCACGCCGGAGCCGCGGGGGTTTTGGTCCGAGACCTGCTCCCGCGGGCGACAGTCCATGTCCATCCCATCGGCGCGCCACACCTGGTGGAGCCCGGGAAGCTGCTCGCCAGCGCGACGCGGATCTACGGTGACCGGATGGATAGCCTGTGGGGCGAGATGGTGCCGGTGCCGGCCGAGCGGGTGCTGCCTCTGGAAGACGGCCAGCCGCTCTCGGTGGCCGGGCGGGTGCTCACCGCAATCTTCACCCCCGGCCACGCCTCCCACCACGTCACCTACTGGGACGCCGCGGCGGGGACGGCCTTTACCGGGGACGTCGGTGGCATCCGGATGCAGGGCACGGACTATGTCTGTCCGCCCACGCCGCCGCCCGACCTGGACCCTGAAGCCTGGGCGCGGAGCGTGGGACGCCTGCGGGAGCTGGCCGCCCGCCGTCTCTGCCTGACCCACTTTGGATGCTACGACGACGCGGCGGTTCATCTCGACCGCCTCCTGCCGGAGTTGGACGTGTTCCAGGACCTCGCGACCGGCGCGCTGCGCGGCGGCGCCGATCAGGAGGCCCTGACCGCGATCCTCCACGATCGTATGGCCGATCAGCTCCACGCTGGTCCTGAAACCCTCGTCAATCTGGAGTGGGCCACGCCGTCTTACATGGCCGCGCTAGGCATGACCCGCCTCCTCACGAAGCGCGGGGTAGTGTGACGCGCCAGACGCCAGTAGTCAGTAGTCAGTAGTTAGACGCCAGTCACCAGGACCATCGTCGGGGCGCTGCTTGCTGCGCCCGCCTCCGGAGACCGCCGCGATCCGATTTTGGTCGCACGTCTCTCGAGTCGGAGCGCAGCAAAGCGTCCTCGTCCAATAACTCTGGCGTCTGGCGTCTCCGTTACGCGATGGCCTCCTCCTCATGCATCGGGATGCGGCCGGCCCCGCCGAGTCGGGGCGGAACGGGCGGCAGCCGTAGCATCGCCAACGGGTTGTCATCGGCCGCGACGCGGTTGTGTCGCTCCAGGCCGCA
>JALYMD010000330.1 GCA_030773875.1 Chloroflexota bacterium
GCCCCGCACAAGAAGATCGAGATGTGCATGGCTCCGGCCATGGTGTTCAACGGAGAGCAGCTTTTCCTGGCGATCGGCACGCCCGGATCGTTCGGCATCCTGGAGACCACGCCGCAGATGATCTCCAACGTGATCGACCATGGCTTCAGCGTCCAGGCGGCGATCGAGGCGCCCCGCTTCCGCACCTATGAAGGCACGCGGATGGAGATCGAAGGCCGGGTTCCGGAAGCGACCCGGGCGGAGTTGATCCGGCGCGGGCACGACGTGCGGGTGATCGACGACTGGTCACCCGTCGTGGGCGGCGGCCAGGGCATCATGATCGACCCGGACAGCCGAGCCCTGCTCGGCGGTGCCGATCCGCGCCGGGACGGCTACGCGCTGGGATGGTGAGGCGGTCGGGGACCTCACGTCAGCCAGCTGTTCTGGGCTCAGCGATGTAGGGCGGGCGTGATGCGGTCGAGCTGCCGGGGTTATCGTCTCGCGTCGTCGTTCCGGCGCGGCAGCCGTAGCTCGCCCTCCAGCACCGGCACGACCGAACCGCCGACCTCGATCTCCTCCGTCGGGCTGCCGCCACGACGGACGCGGATGTGCACGAAACTTTGCCGCCCCATCTTGGTGCCCTGCTCGCTGACGATTCGTGCTTCGTCACCGCTCGGGACGAGGCCGTAACGGACCAGATAGGCGCCGAGCGGCCCGCTCGCGCTACCGGTGGCCGGATCCTCCGGGATGCCTGACGTGTGAGGGGCGAACATGCGCGAGTAGACCCGTTGATTGGACGAGGCGTCGACGCCATCCGGAGCGAAGATGAACACACCGACCGCCGACTCGTCGGCGAAGATCGCCCGGAGTGCCGGCACATCCAGTTCGGCGCGGTCCACCGCTTCCCGGTCCCGTAAGGGGACGTAGAGAAACGGCGAGCCGGTGGACCCAACCACGATCGGCGCGTCGTCTAGGAGATCGGCCGGCGAGAGGCGGAGGGCATGAGCGAGGGAGTCCCGCTCCATGAGCTGGGAGTCGAAGGTCGCGGCCGGATGACGCATCCAGAGGAACGCGGGCGCTGCCGGGTCCCCTTCCAGGCGGACCGGCACGGGGCCGACCCCTTCCTCAAGGGCCAGATCTGTAGACCCCGTGGGAAGGCGTCCGCTGCTCGCGAGGACAAACGCGGTGCCGATGGTCGGATGGCCGGCAAACGCAAGTTCCCGGGCCGGCGTAAAGATCCGCACCCGCGCCGCGCACTCGGGATCGGTCGGGGGCAGGACGAAGGTCGTCTCGGACAGGTTCATCTCCTTGGCGATGGCTTGCATCTCGGCGTCCTGGAGGCCGCTCGCGTCCGGAAAGACAGCGAGCGGATTGCCGCCGAAGATCTGCTCCGTGAAGACATCGACCTGGACGAAGCGGTAGGCTCGGTGCTGTGCAGTGTCCATCTCGCAGACTCCACGGTCGGGCAAGGGGCAGAAGTGGCCGTCAGACTCTCCCAGAGGGATCGTTGGACCTGGCAGGTTCCTCCTGCCAGCCCGGCGCCCCTGGGCTGAGCGTGTGGCTCAGCCGACTCCGGAGGTCGTGGCCTGCGGGACAGCGACGGCGAGCGCGGGGGCAATGATGGGTCGCGGCTCGGCCGGCGGGAGGGAGACGACGTAGGCGGTTTCCATGCCGGCAATGGCCTTGATCTCCGCCAACGCCTCCTCCGGAATCGCGTCGTCCACGTTGGTGACCATCAGCGCCTCGCCGCCGCGCTCGTGCCGGCCCACTTGCATGCCTGCGATGTTGACCCCGTAGCGGCCGAGAATCGTGCCCATCTGGCCGATCACCCCCGGCTGGTCGCGGTGATGGGTGATCAGGACATCGCCGGCCAGGCCGCGCTCCAGCGAGAAGCGATCCACCTCGATGATGCTCGCGCTGACCCGGTCCCAGCTCACGGTGACGTGGTGCTGGTTCTCCCCGACCACCTCGAACGAGAACTCCGGGATCCGGGAAGGGTCCGTGTCGCCCGTCGTGGTTCGCACCTGGAGGCCAACTTCCTGGGCCACGAGGCGGGCGTTGACCGGCGTCACGCGGCGGTCGGCCCAGCGTTGGAGCGCTTCGCTCAGGGCCGCTCCCGTGACGTGCTCGACGACATCGGCAGGGACGAGGCCGCGCACGGCCACGCTGAACTGGGCGGGACGGTCCGGCTCAAGGACGGCGATGAGGTGTCCCGCGGCACCGGCGACCGTCGAGAGGCGCTGGAGATCGGTCGCCTGGACGGACGCCGTCGGCATATTGACGGCGTTGGCGACGGCTTCTCCCCTTAGGGCAGCGAGAGTGGAGGAGGCGATGACGGCGCCAACCGCGGCGAGTGCTTCCGCGCTTGACCCGCCGGTGTGCGGCGTGAGGACGGCGTTCGGCAGCCCGAAAAGCGGGCTCTCCGTGCAGGGCTCGTGCGGGAAGACATCGACGCCGGCCGCCGCGATGCGGCCGGTCCGGAGAGCCGCCGCGAGGGCCTCCTGGTCCACCACCTCACCGCGAGCCGCGTTGAGAACGATGGCGGTCCGCTTCAATCGCTCGATCGCCGCCGCGTCCAACATCCTCGTCGTCTCGCGAGTGGCCGGTACGTGGAACGTGACCACATCCGCCCGATCGAGCAGCGTGGGATAGTCCACGGGCTCGACGCCCAACTCGGTGAAGCGGCTCGGGTCGATATAGGGATCGTGGCCGATCAGCTCCATCTCGAAGGCCCGGAGCCGCTTGGCGACGACGGAGCCGACCCGGCCCAACCCAACGATGCCGACCGTGCGCCCGCGGAGGTCGATCGGCTTGAGTTTTTTGCGCTCCCAGCGTCCGGCATGGGTGGAGGCGTTGGCTTGGGGGAGTTGACGCGTGATCGCCAACAGCAGCGCGATCGTGTGCTCCCCGGCCGAGTTAGCGTTGGCGCCGGGAGCGTTGAGCACCAGCACTCCGGCCCGGGTGGCAGCCTGAAGGTCGATGTTATCCACGCCGACCCCCGCCCGGGCGACGACGCGCAGTTTGGGGGCTGCGCCCAGGACCTCCTTGGTGACCTGGGTCTCGCTCCGGATCACCAGCGCATCGGCGTCAGCGATCGTGGCCAGAAGCGCCGGAAGATCGGTCCCGTCCACCTCGACGATATCGGTGTGCCGTTCGAGTTCCGCCCGTGCTCCCGGATGCAGGGCGTCGCTGACAACGATCCGGGGCCGGGCGGGCAGGGCACCGAGGGGCGGTAAGGCGGGGACGCCGAGCGCGTTTGGTTCGCCATGGAGGCGTGTCGCGAGCAGGCCGCCGATGCTGGCCAGATCCTCAACTCGGAGAATCCGATCCTCGAAGCCGTCCGGGCCATGGTCCGTCGAAGCGAGCAGGAAGCAGGTGATCCCGCTGGCGGCGTAGTTGCGCGCGTGGCGGCCGCTGTCCTCGATGGCGTAGAGGCAGCCTTGGGCCGTCGCGACCGTCACCTTGTCATCTGCAAAGAAGACCTCGACCTCGGGGAAGCCATGCCGCTTCAGCCAGGCGAGGGTCATCGGGGCCGACGCGGCCGGACGGGCCGTGATGACGATCACGTTGTGGCGGCCGATCAGATCTACAACCCGTTGGAGGAACGCGGCGGCGCCGGGGGCGGGGTTCAGCCGGGATGCCGGTCCGTCGTCACTGTAGACCCAGTCCCGGACGGCATCCGGCACGTGCAGGCCGGCGGAGTCGACGAACGCTCGCTCGGGCAGCGCGATCCCGAAGCGGTCGGAGGC
>JALYMD010000331.1 GCA_030773875.1 Chloroflexota bacterium
GGTGAGACTGGGGGTGGTGGTGGCGTCCCAGAAGAGGCGGACCGTCTCGCCGGGGGCGAAGCCAGTGCCGCTAAGGGTGGTCGGGCTGCCGACGCCGCCGCTGGCGGTGGCGAGGGTGAGGCTGGCCGATCCGGTCGGGGTCGCTGTCGCGGTGGGGGTAGGGGTCGGAGTCTTGGTGGGGGTGGCCGTCGGGGTGGCGGTGCTGGAGGGGTCATTAAGGTTCGTCGATCCACCGCAGGCGGCGGCAGCGGTTGATGGGTTCTCGCCGCTGAGCCAGAGGAAGGTGACGATCACGCCATCGTGCGCGATTCCGGCGTTGAAGTCGAAGCCCAAGTCGGTCCAGACACCGTCGGCCAAGTCAATCGCTGAGCGGTTGCCGACCTCGTAGCCCTTGTTTGAGATGCCAATGCCTGAGGGAGCGATTCCGTAGCCGGTGTCCAGGCCATTGCGGGACGCGTCGGCGCCGGTGTAACCCTGGCTGAGGATGTTGACCGTGGTGTCGAGGTTATTCAGCCGGCGCGCCTCGGTCGGATTCCACCAGTCGTCGTTGGTGTACCACGGGCCGACATCCCAAACCGGGGCGACGGCACAGGCGCCGGTGCTCGGATTGGTGACTCGCACGAAGCAGTCGGGGCCGCACTCGACCCGCTTGCCCCAGAGCGAGTGAATAGTTCCGGGCGTCAGCCAGGGGCAGGAGGACGAGGTGCACGCGGGCAGGGCGATGAAGTGGTCATCGGGCACGATGACGTGGCCGTTGGAGGTGGTGCCGCCGACCAGCCCTTCCCGGGTGCCCGTCACGCGGAAGGTGCCGGGTCCGAGCATAGTTCCGCCACTGACTGGTGTACCGGTACTGGATCCCGTGCCGCCACTACTAATCTGATAACCCGCGCTCGCGGTCACGGCGCTGCTGGTTGCCACGATCGGGTACGTCGTTCCATTGGTCCCCATCGGCACCGCGAAGGAACAGGTGAACCCGCCACTGCTGCCCACGGTGCCGGAGCAGACCGTCGTGCCGGCAGAGGTGCTCGTCTTGTTCCATGCCACCCCGATTGCCTGGCCTGCCGGGAACCCTCGAGCGTAGACCGTGGCACTGCTGCCGACGGCCCCGCCGGCCGGGCTCACGGATATCGTGGCTAAGACGTTGAATGGCGTGCTTGCGGTTCGCCCGCTGGACGCGCCTCGGGCATGGAGAATGTGGGCGCCATACGGGAGGTAGGGGACGGTCGTGGTGACGGTGAATGACCCGCTGGAGCTCGTCACCTTCGCCTGCCAGGTCGTGGAGGAACCGTCCCACGAAAGGTTGACCGTCTCGTCGGCCGCGAAGCCGCCGACGGTCACGGTGAGGTTGGTCCCGACCTGACCTGTCCTTGGCGCGACCGTGACCGCGGCGGCGCCTGTCACGTCGATCGTGACGGTCCGCATGATGCCGTTCGCTGCAGTCGCCACCAAGGGGTAGGAGCCCGCGCCTCCAGGAACACTGAACGAGCAAGCGAAGCTGCCGTTCGTGTCGACAGTACCGGAGCAGACCGTGGTACCGGCGCTGGTGGAGGTCTTATTCCAGGCGAAGGTGACGCCCTGGCTAGCCGGGAACCCCTTTACGCCAGCACTTACCGTAGCACCCGCACTTGGGTTGGTGGGAGTCGCCGAAAAGAGGGGGTCCACCCCCATGTTTCCCCACGCACGTGCGCCACTGGTGAGGCCGAGGCCTGTATAGTCGTGCCATCCCAGGGGCGCCTCAGGGATCGCGACCGTCGCAGATCCGGTCCCCGTGCCATCAGTTCGGGCGGTGCCGAGGATGACACCCGATTCCGTTTTCCAGGTCAGCTTGACCGACTCGTTGGCTCCAAATCCCCGGGTCGTGACCAGGACGGAAGTACCGGGGACGCCGTTGATCGGAGTGCGGGCGAGCGTTGGCACGACGGCGAAGGAGGCCTGTGTTTGACGGCCACTTGTGGCGCCAACGGCGATCACCGCGTGGTTGCCTCGCACGGCGTTGGGGATCGTGATCGGTACGCTCCACCCACCTGACCCGTCGGCTTTCGTGCTGGTGAGCGCGGTGGACGTGTTGTCCCAGTGGAGCCGGATGGTTTCGCCTGCTGCGTATCCGCTGCCAGAGACCGTCACACTCCGGGTCACACCGCCGCTCGTCGGGTTGAGTACCACGCCCAGGGAACCGGGTGTCGTGGTGGCTGCGGGGGTGGCCGGCGGTGCCGGCGTGGGTGTTGGTGTGGGAGTGGTTTCGGAAGAGTTGATGAAGATGATCCACTTCGGGCTGGCCGGGCCAGTTCCGGCGGTGTTGCGCGCGCGGACTTGCCAGGCGATGGACCCATCGGCCAGGGATGGGGTCGTCCAGGATGTGCCAGTCTGCCAGGGACTGGTGATGGCCCCGTCATTGATGAGAACTTGGTACTCCGTCGCCCCGCTCACGGCGTTCCACGTCAAGGTTGCCTTGGGGCCGGTGCCAGTCAGGTGGGTACCGTTCGCCGGTCCCGTCAGAACCGGTGCTGCGGGCGGGGTGCTGCTGCCAACCTGGACATTAGTGGAGTAGATGGTCTGCGCCCGGTGCTGGTTGCGGACGCTCTCCCCGAGAGATGGGAAGTCGTAGCCGTCCATGCGGTGGTCGTCGGTGAAAGGAACGGCGTTGCGACTCCAGTTGCCGCCATCGCTGGTCTGCCACAGGGCCACGTGAAGATGTGGCCAGCCGCCGTTGCCGCCGCCGCCGGGAGGGCTCACCGTTCCAAGGTACTGTCCCTGCTTGACCGCTTGGCCAGCCGCCAACCCGGCGGCCAAGTCCGTGTGGAAGTAGGCGTACGCATAGCCATCGCCGAGGTCGATCGACATGCCGCCAAAAGCGGTGTCGATCCATCGGATGACCCCGTTGACGGGTGAGAGCGCGGCCTGGCCAGCGGTGCTCCCATCAGCTCGCGCCAGGTCCATCGACCACTTGTACTGATAATGGGCGCGACACGACACGGCATGCGAGGGCTGGTCGGTGAGAGTCGCCGGATCGCAGTTGTAATGTGTGCCGCCCTCGGTCGGGGATGTGTTGTAGCCCTGGCCAACCGTCCACGCCGCTCCGGAGGCAAATGGCATTTTGATGGCAGTGTGGTTGGCCGCCGCAGGAGGTGCCGGAATCGCCGCCGTCCCTGCCAGGAGCGAAAGGAGGAGAAGGATGGCGACCCCCATCGTCCGGCGCACGGGGAGCGCAAAACCAACAGACCGGGCGGCTGCAACCGCCGGATACCAGAAGCGGGGCATTGCTATGTACTCCGCGGCGCCACAGATGCCCCAGTCGGGACCCAGACCACGCTTGCCGCGTTCCCTGTCCTGACCGGCTGTCCGGGGAACCGTGCGGACCGCGCCCCGGGCGGGGTGCGGATCCGTTCTCGCGTCGGCACCAGCCTACCGGCGCGTGGGTGGGCTTCGTTAACAAGCCCATTCAAGCCTACGCCGGTTTATGGGGCGAAGACAATGGCCAGTTTGTCACAGGAAGAATGTAGGAGAACGGTCTATATCATCCTCTCCGTGACATGGCTGTAACCGGTCTTTCCGCAGACCGAGGAATCGCTCACCTCGATCTGCGGGCGGGGAGATGCCTTTCGAGCGGGCCCTAACCGTGACGCCGGTACGCGGTTGCTGATGTTGCGTCGCGCGCGAGAGCATGCTCGTGGCGTGCCTCATGGCCCTGTGATGATTCACTGCAAGGACGAGGGCAAGGTCCTGTGCTTCGTTCGTCGGTCACCCGCCACTCCGGGCCGGGACATCGGCAACGATCCTGAGCAGAACCCTGTCCCTCAGGGGCACAGCCTGTGGACGCTCGTTTGCGGACTTGCCGTCGATGTCGGTAGCCTGGCTCAAGGCGGGCGGGTCCAGTTGACCGAATCCCTGGGCTTTGTCCATCCACAGGTTGGGGCACCGAAAGAGGCTCGATCCCGTAGGTTGAGCTATTGCCGGTCGTTCGACGGGTGAGGTAGGCCGGGCGGCACGAGGCGACCGTCCAGGCGGGTTCAGGGGCATTGGCCAGGAATGGATGAGCGCAGCAGGCTGGCCCTTGTTCGCATCCACGCCGCCCTCGTCATTATCCAGAGGAGAGCGCGAGATTGCACCAAGGCCGCGGCTTGGCGGGCAGGTGGGGATCATGGGACGACGGTACGAAGGGGAGGGCGGTGTCGTGGAGCCAACGCGGGCTGGGCTGACGGGTGAGGAGGACGCAACGGTGCACGGAGAAGAGCAGCCACTGTTGCTGGCGAACCTGACGTGGGAGGAGACGCGCGATCGCCTACCGGAGATCGACCTCGTGCTCATCCCGGTTGGAGCGCACGAGCAGCATGGACCGGGAATTGCCGTCTCCACAGACACCGTCAGTGCAGAGGCCCTGTGCCACGCGGCGGCCGCGCGAGTCGGGCCGCGGGTGGCGGTTGCGCCCGCGG
>JALYMD010000332.1 GCA_030773875.1 Chloroflexota bacterium
CGTCATCCGATGGCGCGGTTGCCCAGGATGCCACAAAGACCCCAACAGCCAAGGCGACCAAAACTCCAGAACTTGAGATCGAAGACGCCGTAGCCACCATCGAAGCCCTACAAACAGAGGTGGCCCAACTCAAGAAGCGGGTCACTGCCTTGTCAGGCTCCAGCGGTTCAGGCGGAGGCCGTCGAACACCTACAGCGGAGGCAGAAGAAGCTAAGACCTACGAAATTGGCGATACCATCGAACTTCAGGACCAATACGAAATCACCGTCACCGGCGTCGAACTTGCTCCATCGATCACTACGGACTTTGCGTCCGCCACGGCCCGGGGGGTCTATGTGTTGGTGTACATGACAATCGTCAACCAGGGATCGGACCCTGGGGCTTTTCCCTGGGACGATACGGTCATTATCGACGAAAGCGGACGGTCCTACGGCTACGACTACGAACCGGCAAGCGCACTCCTGATTCGCGATCAGGGCATTAGCATTTACGAAGAGCTTCAGCCAGGTCTCAGCTACGATCTCATCGCGAGCTACGATGTACCCGCCGACGCGACGGGTCTCAAGTTGGCGGCCTCTGATAAAAAGTCCTACAGCGGGGACCTTCCTCCATTCATGGTGGACCTCGATATCTAGTCCAGAGCCAATTGCTGGAGACCCACGAGTGCAGATCCCGGTCAAACGGGATCTGCACTGCCTAAGCGGTGCTTAGGCGCTGCCTAGGCGCCTGCGTAGGCGCTGCCACCAAGGCGGGCGATCCTGCCTCGGCGGGTGCGGAGGCGACTCGGTGGCCGGCGCCGGCGTCTCTTGGGGGGCCGGCAAGGGCTGGGCCAGCGGTCCCAGAACGGGCGGGACAGCACCGCCCTGGGCCTGCTGCCGCAGGGCCATGAAGTTGGCGAGTTGGGCGAGGGCCTGAGCCTCGGTGGAGAGGGGCGCGGCAGGTGCCCCCATGGTCTGCCCCGTCAGCTCGAAGAGGTTGAGGTCCTGGCGGATCGGCCCCTGGTAGGCCGGCACCGGCGGCAAGGCCGGGGTGTTGCCCCGTTGGCGGGCCTGAAACCGCTGGAGAAAGTCGCTGAAGGACATGGCTTAGGTTCCTCTCACGAGGCTGATGGGATCTGTCGTGGCCATCACGCCACCCACCGCGGGGCACAGCCGCAATCCCAGCAATCGGGGAGCAGCTCGTAGAGCTCCCGATAGGCCAGGTCGTAGGACATCATGGTGTGCAGTACCGGGTCGGGGTTCTCGGCGAGGAAGCCCACCAGCCGGACCAACTTGCGCTTGATCCCCGGCTCGCCGTTGTAGCCATACCAGACGGCATTGGCGCAGAAGCGCTGCCCATCCTCGGCCGTCACCCGCTCAACCTCGGATCGCAGAACGGCGAGTCGTGGCTCTGCTCGAACAAGGTCATCCCAGGTCAGGACAGTGGGGATCATTCGTGGGGTGGTGCTCACGTCGTTGGTCTCCTGTTGGTCGCCTCGTTGTGTTCGGTATCGGGATGGCAGCATGGCGAGCGGTTCACCTCTTGGATGGCAGCGGAAAGGCTTTTTACTTTCCGCACACCCTAGGGTGTAAGGGTGTGCGGAAAGTAAGTCCCCCCCTTTCCGCACGGCTTTCCGCCTCAATACGGGAAGCGCGGAAAGGTGTGCGGAAAGGGCTGTGATCATGCCGGGTTCCCCACGTCGTAGCAGTCCGACGGGCGCCAGTTCTCCCCCGGCTGCTTCGGGCGTTTCCGTCGATAGACCAGCTTGGCGTCCTCAAGCTTCTTGAGGTGCTTGCGGGTGGTTGACTCGCTCTGGTCGAGGTAGGCGCTGATCGTGGCCACGGTGGCCGCGTCTGCTCCGGCCTGCGCCTTGAGGTCGTGAATGGCGCCCATGATTGCGCCGGGTATGGCGTTCTCATCCCGGCTCACGTCGCCGGCATGGACCAAGCGCGCCGTTCCCTCAACCGTATCCACGTCAAGGCGGACGCTGAATGGCTCCGGCATCTTGAACCAGCGCCCTTTGGTCGGGGTCACGATGAGGGTTCCCGGCTCCGCCTTGGCCTTTTCAAACGCGAGGGCGGTGTCCACGAAGGCGAGCTTTTCGCCCGAGCCGCGCAGCCGGGCACCGGGGTCGTCATTGGTGGCCAGCGGCGACGGCTTGCGCGTGTGGTCGATGATGATCAGCGCGCATCCGTGGTCGTCAATCAGATGGCGAAAGCGCTGATTCACGTCGGCGACGGCGCCGGCATCGT
>JALYMD010000333.1 GCA_030773875.1 Chloroflexota bacterium
GCGCACGGCCGTGCGCCCTCGTGGCGGGCAAGCGGGCCCCGCCAGCGTCGCCCCGACCGAGTAGAGACGCGATGGCGTGGGCCGGATGTCCTGCGTGGTGATCCCAAGTCCGGCCGATGACCCGGTCAACTCGTCCTCCCCGCGATCGCCATACCCCTCGCCCTCGCGGGGAGCGGGGCAGGGGATGAAGGCTCTCACCCGGCAGACACCACCGCCTGCTCCATCGCGGCCTCGATGTCGTCACGCCGATGGGCAGCCGATCAAGGCAGTTCCGGCCGCGCGTGCCCGACGCGCAGCGCCACCCTCCCTCCAAGCGCCTTGAGGGCGAACGCTCCTGCGGCCACGTAGGCCAGGCTGTCGATGGTCAGGACCGCGACGGCGCCGAGCCGTTCCGTGGCGAGGCCGGCGATGACCGCACCGACGATCATGAGCAGCCCCATGGTCGTGCCCAACGCCCCGAAGATGCGCCCCCGGTAGGCGTCCTCCGCTTCGGTCTGGAGCGCCGCCGTGTACCCGGTCCCAAAGGCGGTCGCCGGCACGCCGACGATGGCCATGAGGATCAGCCCGGGCCAGATCTCCCACAGGAACGCCGGATAGTTGAAGGTCACCAGGTCGATGAGTCCCAACCCGATCGCCCCCCAGCCGAGCAGGTACAGTGGGGAGCGGGTCTTGCCCCAGGCCCCGATCACCACCGCCCCGACCAGGCCGCCGACCGCCTGGGCGCTCATCAGCCAGCCGGCCTCCCGCGTGCCGCCGTGGAGCGCTTCATCGACGTACCCAGAACGCCGTGCCCATCACCCCCTCGCCGAGTCCGGACATGGCGATGACGCCGAAGACGACGCGGAGCGCCCGGTTGTCCCGGATCAGGCGCAACCCGGCCAGCCACTCGTGCCAGACCTTCGCCCAGGTGCGCGTCAGCGTGGCGGCGTCCTGCGGAGGTGTCGGCTCCGGTCTGGTCGAGGTGCCGATTGCCGCGATCATCCCCGCGGCGACCAGGAACGAAGCGGCATCAACCGCGGCGATCCCTCCCAAGCCGGACCACCCGGCGACGAGGCCGCCGAGGGCCGGACCGACCAGGCGGCTCAGGTTGTCGTTCAACGCGTTGAGGGCGTTGGCCGGAACCAGGTGGTCCACGCCGACCAAGCGGGGTAGCAGCGCGTTCTCCGCCGGGCCGAAGAACTGGCCCATGGACGCGACGGCGAAGGCGACGACGTAGACGATCCAGACCCGTTCGGCCGAATCGACCGCGACCAGCAGCAACAGGATCGGGGCCCGGACGAGGTTGGCGACCACCATCGTCCGCTTGCGGTCCCAGCGGTCGACGAAGACGCCGGCGACGGAACCGAGGACCAGCGATGGGAGCCGGCTCGCGATCAGGATGCCACCCGTCGCCGCCGCCGAGCCGGTCAACTCGTAGACCGTGACGGGCAGGGCGATGAAGAGCATGTAGTCCCCGGTCACCGAGATCAACCCGGCGAACCAGAGCAGGGCAAAATCCCGCTGCCGCAGCACCCTGAGCACTCGCTCCTCCCTTACTGGGCTCCCATCCACCTGGCGGGGTCTTATACCGTTTTCCTGGGCGGGCAAACTGAAGGGACGGCCCCCCAGCCCAGGGCAATCGCATCTAGAACAAGGGAGGGTGTTTACGCAATGATTGCTCGTGTTCGGCGCGTCATGGTGGCGTCCGCTGGTCTCACCAGGATGCCGCCAAAGGCCCAATTCTTGTCAAATCTGACTCCATCGCACGTGTTGGAAGGGTAGTTGGGGGCCATACAGTACAAATCAAGGGCGCCAGCAATAAGATGCGATTGCCCTGCCCCCCAGCCCCCTATGCCCTATCAGGGCCGAGGGTGTCCGCGTCCGTGCTGCCGACGACGGGCGACGCCTTGATGCCGGAAGGGGCTATGATCGCGGAACCGTGGTGATGCCGTCCGGGCTAATCGGACACAACGAGGCGAGGAGAGCCACCGATGACCGCCGACGACATCTTCGCCGAGATTACTGAGTCGGTGGGCCGGTACGGGCTCGGGCTGACGGTCGAGCGTGATCCGATCGACCGGGTCGTGGTCGGGGACCATCTCCGGACCTGGCGGGTCATCTTTCGACCCGGGCCGCTCCCCTTGGACATCACGGTCGAAGGCGTGCTACCGCCCTCGAACGAGCGCCTGGAGCAGGGGTTCTGGGCGGTCGTCAAGCGGCTCACGGCGCCGGCTGATCAACTCTCCTCTGTGGACAGGAGCCATCTCCAACACATGAAGGACGGGCTGGATGATGGGTTGAAGGATCGCCAGGGCGAGGGATCGTAGAGACCCGTCCCCGACCAGTCTCAACGTCGTCCCCAACGACGGCCCCGGGCTTCAGTCAGCGGTCCTTCGCTCTGGGTTGACCACCTCCTCCAGGAAGCGGCGGACGAGCCTCTTGTTCGATCGAGACATGGGACGAGACCTCCCACCTGAGCGGGCGGCCGAGGCCATCCGGGGGTCGGAAGAGCCGGGCAGGGGCCGATGGGCGTGCGGGCCGGTCGACTTACGTAGGGCTGAGCGGGATCGAGGGGGGTGAGGCCGCTTCTCGACCGTGTCTCGCGCGACCTTGGTCGCCCGCCCAGCGGTTCCTGGGAAGAGGGGGCGGCCGGGGACGGGCTCAGCCGAGGCCGAGCTCCAGGGCCCGACGGGCGGCGGCGCCCCGGGAGGAAACATTCACCTTGCGGTAGATGTTGGAGACATGGGTGCCAACGGTGCGCGGGCTGAGGTAGAGGCGCTCGGCGATCTCGGCGTTAGTCAGTCCCTGCGCTACCAAACGCAACACCTCCACCTCCCGCTCGGAGAGGCCGGCTGGGTACGCTGGAGCGGGGCTTGGCAGCGGTGGGGGTTCCGCCGTCAGCCGTTCGCCCAGCGCCGATGCCTCGGCGACCGCCGCCTCCAGGGACACTGCCTGCCCCGCCACCCACGCCCGCGCGAAGGTGGCCTCCCCGAGCACCTCGCGGGCCTCGGCAACCGCGGACGTGCTCGCGTGCGCCATGCCCGGGTGGGCGGTGGCGCCCGGGCGGCTCGCCTCCCGCGCGGTCGCGGCCGCTCCGGTGAGGCGGGCCGCCGCCTCCGCCTGTCCCTCCGAGGCGGCCACCGCCGCCACGCCCTCGATGCAGCGAGCGGTCGCCCACCGGTCCCCCAGACCCCAGAACGCCGCGAGGGCCTGGACGTACAGGACGGCCGCCTGCAGTGCCTCTCCGCGCCGACGGGACGTATCGGCCGCGATCCACGTCGCCACGGCCACGGTCCAGGCGTCGCCGGTCTCGCGCAACACGCGCAGCGCTTCGTCAGCGAGCCCCGCTGCCTGCTCCAGGGAGTCATTCGCGAGGGCGAGGTAGGCGAGACTGTTTAGGGTGCTCCCGATCCAGGCGCGGTCACCCAGGTTCCGGAACAGCGCGAGCGCGGCCTCGAAGTGCTCGGCCGCGGCCGCCTCGTCACCCCGTACCCGCGCGGCGTCCCCGAGCCCGAAGTGGGCGAGCGCCTCGACAGCACGGCTCCCCACGGAGCGCGCCATCTCCAGGCTCGCCCGGTGCCGCGCGGCCGCGGCGGCGAAGTCGTCGCCCTGGCTCCAGGTCAGCATCCCGGCCGCGAACAGGGCCTTGGCTCGCGCCGCGCTGGGGCGGTCCTCGGACGCCGCGAGCAGGGCATCC